>DAISKM010000186.1:0-6755 GCA_036820945.1 Pseudolabrys sp. | reverse complement strand
ACCCAAAGCGGCCACGAAACGTCGCGAGATCACTCCATTTCTCGGCTGTGCAAGCAGGTTGCGGCGGCGTGATTGATGTCGCAGCCGCGGCGTCCAGATCACGGCAGTTCGTCAAAGAAGAGATAGACGGCGGCGATCTTGCCGTCCCGGGCGATGATGAAATCGGTTCCGGCGTAAGCCGGCGGCTTGCCAGGACTGCCCGACACCCAACGGACCCGCCCCCCATCGCCGATCACCTCAGGCGGGGAGAGCGGCTGATATCGGAAGTCAGGATGAGTAGCCTTGATCACGCCCGCGATGCGGTCGATCTCGTCGCGACCGCGGTAGATGCCGTTGGGCTCGTGGAATACGGCGTTTTCGTGGAAGGTCTCGTCGATCGCAGCGCGTCGACGCACGGGATCAATCTCTTCGAACACGTCATGGAGGTTGCGAAGCAACAAGGTCGATACAGTGTAGGGCATCTTTCCCTCAGCGGTGTGACCTGTTGCGAGAGACGTCATCGTACCGTTGACGAGAATTCTGGATAGTCGAGCGGTTCTTGCGAGCCCATAGGCCAAGCTCACTAACAGGACCGAGCAACGACCGCCCGAGCTTGGTCAACTCATAGTCTACTCGCGGCGGAATAGTCGCGAACACGGTACGTGTCACGAGCCCATCGCGTTCGAGCGCGCGCAATGTGAGGGTGAGCATGCGCTGTGAAATTGAGCCCAAGCCTTTGCGCAATTCATTGAAACGCTTGGGCCCGTTTCCCAAAGTCCACACAACGAGCACAGTCCACTTATCGCCCACACGGGCGAGTACCTCGCTCGCGGCCCGACAATCCTCGGGCTCATGCAGGTTACTCGGTAACACCGGTGTGCCTTCTTGTGCGCGCCGCTTAGTCATCTATTTAGTCCAGGTAACTATTGGTAACTAAATAGAGGCTGCCATGAGCAAACTCAAGATCGCGATTGTGATTAGCACCACCCGCGCCGCGCGGTTCGGGCACAAGCCGGCACAATGGATCCGTGATATTGCCGCCGAACGCGACGACATGGAAATCGAAATCGTAGACCTTCGCGATTTTCCTATGCCTTTCTTTGATGAGGTGGCGTCGAATGCTTGGGTGCCCTCGCAAAATGCTGTTGCGCAGCGGTGGCAGAAGAAGATCGGCGGATTCGATGGCTTCATCTTTGTTACCGCAGAATACAACCATGGTCTGCCGGCAGCGCTGAAGAACGCCCTTGATTACGCCTATCCTGAATGGAACAAAAAAGCGGCCGCTTTTGTTGGATACGGCTCAGTCGGTGGGGCGCGAGCGATCGAGCAGTTACGCCTTGTCGCCGCGGAGTTGCAATTGGCGACCGTCCGCACCGGAGTTTACATCCAGGGCGCCGACTTCATGGCAGTGTGGAAGGACGGCAAAGACCTCAAGGACATTGGTTATCTACAGGCCGGCGCCAAGGATATGCTTGGTCAGCTGGCTTGGTGGGCGAGTGCCCTCAAAATCGCGCGCGATCAAGACAAGCTTGCTGCCGTGGCTTAACTAGGAGTGCGACTATGTCACTCTCCATTCGTTCAGCTGAATCTCGCGGACATGAGAACCACGGCTGGCTCGATAGCTTCCATAGCTTCTCTTTCGCCCAGTACTATGACCCGAAGCGCATGGGCTTTGGGCCATTGCGTGTAATCAATGAGGATCGGGTTAAGCCGGGCGCAGGGTTTGGCACACATGGCCATAGCGATATGGAGATTATATCCTATGTGCTCGAAGGTGCTCTTGAGCACAAGGATAGTCTCGGTACTGGCTCGGTCATTCGCCCGGGTGATGTCCAGCGCATGTCCGCGGGCTCCGGAATTCGCCATAGCGAATTCAATCATTCGAAGACCGAGCCGGTTCACTTCTTGCAAATCTGGATCATCCCGGAAAATAAAGGGCTGAAACCGGGCTACGAACAGAGGACATTTGGCCTCGAGGAAAAGCGAGGCAAGCTACGCCTTATCGGTTCGCGCAACGGGCGCGATGGCTCGGTTACGATCCATCGTGACGTCGATCTTTACGCCAGTGTGCTCTCGTCCGACCAGACAGTGACGCATGAATTGTCAGCGGGTCGCGGCGCTTGGCTACAAGTGGCACGCGGCTCCGTCATTTTCAACGACAAATCGTTAAAGGCAGGAGATGGCGTCGCGATCGACACGCCAGGCGGGCTCAGAATCGAAGGAACGCAAGAAGCTGAGGTACTACTCTTCGATATAGCACTGTAACCAGTTGAGATCGGTTCCCCCATGTCCGCTATGGTGAGTAAAGTGGACACGACGGTTGCGGCAACGACTTCTTCAAGGATTTAAATCTGGGGTGAGGTGGTGAAGCCTTCTTCGCTATCGGTCCAGTCGGTCGTTCAGTGGCTCGTCCATGGTGCGCGCAACGCGCCGCTGTCCCAGGAAGTGCTGACTGAACTCTGCGAGCGGCTGACCGCAGCCGGATTGCCACTGTGGCGCGTCACAGTGTTTGTGCGCACGCTGCATCCGGAGATCGTCGGACGCCGGTTCGTTTGGCATCCGGACACCGGCACGGTGGTCACCGACGGCAGTTTCGAACTGCTCGAGCGCCGGTCTTTTCGCGACAGTCCGATGGTGCACGTGAGTAATACCGGCGAGGCCTTTCGGCGGCGACTCGCCGATCCGGACTGCGTGATGGACTACCCGGTCCTGCACGACCTGCGCGACGAAGGCGTCACCGATTATGTCGTGGCGCCGCTGCATTTCTCCGGCGGCGAGGTGCATTTCTCGTCCTGGGCGACGCGGCAGCCCGGCGGTTTTACCGATGCCGAGATCGAGGCCATCCAGTCGCTGATTGCGCCGTTGGCGCGGGTCGCCGAAATCCGCGCCTGGTATCGCGTCGCCGGCAATCTCTTGACCACTTATGTCGGCAAGAATGCCGGGGAGCGCGTGCTCGCGGGACATATTCGCCGCGGCGATACCGAGGCGATCCACGCCGCGATCTGGCTGTCCGACATGCGCGGCTTCACCACGCTGGCCGACACGCTGCCGCCGCAGGATCTGGTCGATCTGCTCAATCGCTATTTCGACTGCCAGGTGCCGGCGATCGTCGAGCATGGCGGCGAAGTGCTCAAATATATGGGCGACGGACTGTTGGCGATCTTTCAGATCGGCGCCGAGCGCGAGTTCTCGACGATCTGCGCCGCCGCACTGGAAGCCGGCAGAGCGGCGCGCGATCAGATTGCCGCGCTGTGTGCGAGCGACGGCGATGGCAGCGGCCTGCGCTTTGGTTTGGCGCTGCATGTCGGCGACGTGCTGTTCGGCAATATCGGCAGCGGCAACCGGCTGGATTTCACTTGCATCGGCCCGGCGGTAAACTTGGCGGCGCGGCTTGAGAAACTTGCCGGCCGCTTGGGCCGAACCATCCTCGCTTCGGAGGATTTCGTCGATCACTGTGGCGACGACGGCTTGCAACCGATCGGCCGTTTTGCCGTCGCCGGATTTGCCGCCGAGCAAATGGTGTATGGCCTCGCCGACGAGGTGATCGAATAAGCCGTCGATGTCCGCTTTTTGCCCTTAGCGGACATTCCCAGTTGCGCCGCACATGTCTGCTTTTGACCAAAGCGACATTTCGATTCTATTCGAGTTTTGAAAGATAGGACCTTGGTCTAACTCGACCAACCAAAGATAACTTCGCAAAAAGATACAGGACAGGTCGTCTCCCGGAAACCACGGTATTCTTGTAGGTTTCAAATGCGACCTATGTTGGCGTTAATCGCGCTCCTTATCTTTGCGCAACCTTTGTCTGCGCAGGAATTGCGACTGTTTTCAATTGGCTCAGGTGATCTGGATGGTGGCTATTTCGCCGCAGCGCGCGCGATCTGCGAGGTCATCAACCGCGCCGAGGGGAAGCGACTTCGCTGCTCACCGGAATCTACCCCGGGGTCGCTCTACAACCTCGTCGCCCTTGAGAAAGGGCAACTTGACTTGGCCATCGTCCAGTCTGACTGGCAAAAGCATGCCTTCAAGGGAACCTCGCTTTTCGCATCTCGGGGACCGATGACGCGGCTGCGAAGCGTCATGTCTCTTTACCCCGAGCCGTTTAACCTGGCTGTGCGAAAGAAAGCCGGGATCGAGAGCTTTCGCGATCTCGTCGGCAAACGCGTTGACATCGGCCCGCCGTCTTCAGGTCGACAGGCGACCATGCGTGCGGTGATGGAAGTTTTCGGAATCAGGCTTACCGATTTCCAATTTGTTGCCGAACTTCCAAGCAGCGATGCGACTTACGAGCTTTGTGCCGGCCGCATCGATGCCACCGCGCTGATCATGGGCCATCCCAGTCCCGTAATCGACCGGGTACTCAACGAATGCGATGCCGAGCTTCTTTCGCTTACCGGGCCCGAGATTGAACGTTTAATTTCCGGAAATGACGACTACAGCCGAATCTCACTGCCCATACGAACGAATGCAACGCTGCCCGGCGAATTCGTCACCTTCGCCGTCCGCGCGACCGTTGTAACCCTTGCGACCGTAGACGATGCCATCATTGATGCATTTGTTCGCAATACGCTCTTGAACCTCGACACATTACGACAGAAACATCCGATCCTTGCGGCGCTCGATTCTGGTGAAATGCGATCATTGGGCCATTCAGCCCCACTGCATCCGGCGGCCGCCCGCGGGTTCGATAAGCTTCTTGCCGGGAAGTAGTGAATTTGGACAACGACGATGCCTGAGTTCGTCTACGATATTCCGACCAATGTGCTTGCGGCATATTTCGCAATCGTCGCGGTGGGCAGCATCATCTTCGGGCTACTGATCGCCAAACCTTTCTTGCGACTTTTGATGCGTTCTGGACCCGATCTAAATGAATCGATCAATTACGGAACGTCAGCATTTAGCCTCTTCTACGGATTGCTGTTGGGCCTGCTGACCGTAGCAGCTTATCAGAACAGCGAGCGCGTCAAGGAAGCGATCCTAAGCGAGGCAACCGCGATCAGCTCGTTCTATTCCGACATGAGCATGTATCCTGAGCCAATCCGATCTGATCTGAAAGCGATGCTGAGAGATTATGTGCTGTTCACCATCCACAAGGAATGGGCAGCCCATCGCAAGGGGGAATTTCTCGACGGGGGCATCAATCGAGCTAACGCGGTGCGTCAGCGGCTTGCAGCGTTCGAACCGGTGACGGAATCGCAGAAAATCATCCACGCCGAAGTCGTCAGCAATTTTCAGAATTTCAATAAAGCACGCCAGCAGCGGTTGATAGGTGTTATCACCGGGATCCCGAATGTGTTGTGGTATGCCGTTTTGGTCGGCGCAGCGATCAACATCTTGCTGCTGGTGGCGCTACGCATGCCGCTGCGGCGGCAGTTTGTGCTTGGAACGATAACGGCCTTTTTCTTGGGTGTGATTCTGTTTGTCATCGTGGCCCTCGATAGACCATTGAGAGGTGTTTCCGGACTCGACTCCAATCCCATCCGATTGCTCTGGGAGCGGCAGATGGTTTGGGACGAGCCGCTGAGTTGATCTTGGAGCGCCGACACATGGCAGAATTCTCAATCCGCGAAGTGGAAGGGATGAGGCAAATCCGCATCGATATGTACAACGAGACGGTGCGAGCGCGACGCGGCGCCCTTTCAAACATGCGTGGCAATATTCAACTGATTCCGCGGCCGCCGTCTCCGCGCGATCTTTTTCGCTCGATATTTACCAGCGAGGCCCGGATCAGACCTTATTACACGGGCACCGGTTCGATCCTGCTCCAGCCGTCGCTGGGTGGCTATCACATCCTCGCTGTGGGCAAAGACGAACGATGGATACTCGAGCCCAGGGTCTACTGGGCATCCGATGGAAACGTTCGGCTCGGGATCCTTCGTGAGCGGATCGGGCCGAGCCTCTGGTCCGGCGATGGCTTACTGGTCTGGAAGACAACGGTTTTAAATCAAGGCAACGTCGCAATAAACGCGCCGGGGCCGGTAGAGATGGTTGAGATCAACAACGGCGATCTATCGGTGCAGGGGCGACTGGTGCTCGGGCGGACTGATGGTCTTCAATTCTATTCGCGCCGCCCGGCGCCTTTCCCACTGGACCTAATTGCCGGGCAGCGGCGCTTGCGCGTCTACAGGGGAACTGGGAAGGCGCTCGTATGCTGGACACCCTATTGGAACCAGCACATGTATAAGACAATGACCGGCGAGACGATCGAGCATTCACTCTTAGAGTAAGCCGTGCGTGTCCGCACAAAACGCGATGCTTTTCCTCAATACCCGTTAGGTTTTTCCCGCGTCCCGCCCGTAAGGTTGGTCACAACATTGCGATTGGTACAGGCCCTTCGCTTTGTACATCAAGTTTGTTCCTGATGTCCGCTTATGGCCCAAAGCGGACATGCGGTGTTGCACTGCACATATCTGCTTATGACCCAAAGTGGGCATACCGATGTTCGGCCCCACCATCCGGTAAGAGCGGACAATCGCCCAAGGATATTTTTCAGGTAGATTGATCGTTCCACTGAAGCCGGTCAATTATCACGATTGCTGCGGTGTTCAAGCACATAGTCCCGGCAAGGGACGGTTCAAAGGAGGAAAATATGTCATTTACGGCTAAGAATAATCTCTTGGCTGCGATGCTTCCACTCGCGTTCATGGCATCCGCCAATGCACAAGCTCCGCAAAATGAGAAAAATGTCTCGATGAAAATGGCACTCATGATCATCGATGGCACACTCGAGCAATGCACCAAAGATGGCTATAAGGTTTCTGTCGTCGTCGTCGATA
>DAISKM010000185.1:0-6789 GCA_036820945.1 Pseudolabrys sp. | reverse complement strand
CTGGCGTCGCCAAGGGCCCGCCTCGAAATACTGGTCAGGCTTGCAGAACATTGTGAGGCATTTGCCTCGTCAGCGACACGTAATTTTCCCGTCGAGGATACCGTTGCGGTCAGTCTGCGTTTTGCGAACGGGGTTCTCGGCACGTTCATGTTGTCCGACACCGCCGCTGCGCCGCGAAGCTGGGAACAGACGACAGGGGAGGATCCAGCATTTTCCTCCTATCCTGACGAAGATTGTTACATCGTCGCCGGCACGCTTGGCTCGCTGGCGTTTCCGACCATGCGCCTGAGGTTCTACGCCGACGCGGCACGCCGGTCTTGGTCGAACCCGTTCGAAAGCGAGTCAATTGCTGTCGAACGGGCTGATCCGCTGACGCGGCAACTCGAGAATTTCTGCGCGGTGATACGTGGCGCGGTGGAACCGGTGGTGAGCGCGCGCGACGGCTTGCAGAATCTGCGTGTTCTCGACGCGATACAACGGGCTGTGCGAAGCGGACAAGCTACCACCGTCGCGCAGTAACCGACCGCTCCCGGGCCTGCACGCGTGATCGCAACCCGGCCAAATGGCCGGGGCAAACCCGGCCGTCCGGCCGGTAGCCTGGCCCTGCGGCATTTCCCATTCTGGCCATTATCTGAATAGACAGGAGTTACTCCCGTGAGCGATCCGCTGGACTCCCTTGCACAGTTCTCAAACGCCTTGGCCGCGCGTGTTGACGCCGCAAAACCCATCATTGCGTCCATATCTCTCTCGCACGGACGGTATCTCACCGGCATCGTGTGGCGGCCCGATATCGTCGTCACCTCCGAGCAATCGTTACCCGACAGCGACCAATTTGAAATCGTGACAGCAAATGGCTCCGTCACCGGGGCCATGATCGCTGGCCGCGATCCTGCCACTAACATCGCGGTCCTCCGTCTTCCCGCGTCGATAGTCTCGATTTCGTTTGACAAGAGCGACGCCCGACCGGGCGCGGTCGCGATCGCGGTTGGAGCGGACGGAAACGGCGGCACAAGCGCGCGCTTTGGCATCATCAATATCCTTGGGCCCGAATGGCACAGCAGGCACGGTGGCCTGATTGATCGGCGCATCGAGCTCGATATTCAGCTTGCCCGCAAGGAAGAGGGCGGCGCCGTTTTCGATGTTGGCGGCGGCTTCATTGGCATGACGACTTTCGGACCGCGCCGACAAGTTCTTGTTATTCCGAAAGCGACTCTCGAGCGCATCGTGCCGCGATTGCTTCAGGATGGTCGCGTTGCCCGGGGCTGGCTCGGTGTCGCGTTGCAAGCCGTCGCTGTGCCCGAAATGCTAAGGGAGGCCGCCAATCAACGAGGCGGATTAATGGTCATGTCTATCGTAAAAGACGGCCCGGCCGCGCAGGCGGGGATAGTCGCGGGCGATATTATATTGAGTGTAAACGGAACGCAGGCACATCCATTTCGAAAAATCGCCAGGCACTTTGGTTCCGAAAGCATCGGGCGAAAGGCTGATCTTCGGGTCATCCGCGGCGGAGGCGTGATCACCGTGCAAGCATCAATTGCGGAGCGACCCGCGGCATGAGTGTCGCGACCAAAAAATTGGCGGTCACCGGGCCCCTGCGCATCGCCATCGATGCACCAGATTCCTTGCGGTGCTCGGCGTTGAGCCGATTGGTTGCCGAAACAGGTCACATTGTTGTCGACGACTTGAAGTCGGCTGACGTTGTTCTCTCTGAGGGAAGCGACGTCTCGGTGGCTGATGGCCCCCCGGTGCTGTCGCTCGGGAACGCCGATGCTCGCGCCCAAGGGAAACTCTCGCGGGATGCGAGTGCGGAGCAAATCGATGCCGCTCTCAGAGCAGTGGCGAACGGGTTGATCGTTCGTTCATCGGCTGAAGAGAATACCGGTTTCGAATCAACGCGTGAGAGCGACGTGCGCGCACTATTGACGCCTCGCGAGCTCGAGGTGCTGGCTGCGATTGCGGACGGTGATACCAATAAGGTCATCGCGCGCCGATTGGGCATTTCGTTGCACACTGTGAAATTTCATGTCGAGTCGCTGTTTCGTAAATTGGGCGCCCGTACCAGAACTGAAGCGCTCGCAAAGGCTTCTGAACGGCGTCTTAGCGACACAATTACATTGTGATTGGTTTCGTCGCGTTGCGTGCGATAATTCGTTGCGTGGAACTTTCCCTGCATTTGAAGTTCTGGACTTGCTAGAGTGACCTAAGATTTCAACCCGCAGGCCACGCGGATCTCGTCCTTCCATCAGGCTAATCAGGCTGATCATGCCGTTGAGCGCCTATTTGTACGGTGAACGAGTTGTCTGTTCAGAGCAGTTCGCACATCACGGTTCGGGCTCTATTGCTGGGCGATCGAATCGATACGTCGGGGCTTGAGCGACACGACGTCCTGTCAACGACCCCTCTGGCGTTTCGTATCGAAGGCGGCGCATTCGTTGCGCTTTTTCGATTTGGGGTTCTGGTTTTATTCGGCATGACCCCGTTTCAGGAAGACGAAATCATACGCAGCCTTGATGGCCGCATCGTCGGACGTTTTCCCAAGCCGGAGGAGGAGACGGCAGACATCGAGATCGCCCCTGACAAAGACGAGCAAATCGCGCCCAATGGGACGATTATGCTCAAGGCGCTCCTGCCTGAGCACATCCTGATCGTTGCCGACGCGATAGCGACGAATTTGATCCTGGCGCACGACGAGCGCGACGTCAGCGCGGTCTTTGACGTGATCGAGCCATTGGCGCGCGAATTGGCAGAACATGGCCGCACCCCCGGCGGCCGCCGGTCGATTTTGAAGCACATCGGCAATGCGCTGCTTGTCCAACAGCGCGTGTCGGGCCTTGTGGCCGTCGCCGAAAAACCCGACGTGCTGTGGGAAAGAGCGGATCTCGAACGGTTTTATGCCAGGCTCGAGGACGAATACGAGTTGAAGGAACGCGCCGATTTATTGACTCGAAAATTGACGGTGATCTCGGACACCGCGAAGGCCCTTGCGGATATTATCGATACCGAGCGCTCGTTGCGTCTGGAGAGAATAATCATAGCGTTGATTCTTCTCGAGACTATTATCATGGGATACCAGCTTTTCGTGCACTAACGGACGTCGATGCGTTGGGCTACTGACTCAAATGAACGTCGCCGAAAAAACGGTCGTCGTGACGGGTGGGGGCAGTGGCATCGGACGCGCCCTGTGCGAGGCATTCCATCGGGCCGGTGCAAAAAAGATTGTCGTTGCGGACATTGATCTGCAGGCGGTCGAGGCCGTGGCAGGCCGCATCGGCGGCGCCGCGATATTGTGCGACGTGGCAGAGGAGGCGCAGGTCAGGTCTTTAATCGAGAAGACCGAGGCCGAGTTCGGACCGATCGATCTTTATTGCTCGAATGCAGGTGTTGCGCTCGGCTTTTCTCCGCGCGTGGAAAATGCGGCCGGCGGGCCTGATGAACTTTGGGATCGGTCCTGGTCCATCAACGTGATGGGCCATGTCTACGCCGCCCGTCATCTTATACCCCGGATGAAGGTGCGCGGCGGCGGGTATTTCCTCAACACCGTCTCGGCTGCAGGTCTTCTCACGCAAATCGGAAGCGCGATTTATTCGACGACCAAACACGCCGCAGTCGGCTTTGCAGAAAATATTGCGATTGCTCACCGAGATGACGGCATCAAGGTATCTATTCTTTGTCCGCAGGCGGTGGACACGCCGCTGCTGCACCGGCTTCCGTCCGGTCCGCAATCCGCCGACGGTGTTTTGTCGGCGGAACAGGTCGCGCAGGCCGCAATTCGAGGTCTCGAGCGCGAGACATTCCTGATCCTGCCGCATGCCGAAGTGGAGGGGTACATTCGGAGAAAGATGGAAGATCGAGACCGCTGGATCGACGGCATGGTGCGGTTGCAGCGTCGCATCTCGCAATCGTGAGCGAACGTGGAAACGAGTTAGGTAATGAGCAACAACGCGCCACACAGGCCGAGCGCAACAGCCCAAAGAAGATCAAGATTGATCCATCCACGCGTGAGAAACTCGACGCCGATCCACCTGTAGACGACGATTGAGATGAGCGCGATCGTCGCCAGCATTGTTCCCGTATGAACGGTGAGGGCGGCGAGCGAGACGGGCAAGGCGGTGGTCAGCGTAAGCCCCTGTGCCGGGGCCGCCGCAAGGCAAAGGGGCACCACGATGGGGATCAGCATCAGCCCGGCGCCATGCGCGCTCGCCATGAGAAACGACCACAACGCGAGCCCTGCCATCCCCGTCTGCATGCCGATGCGCACGCGGCGGCGGTGACCGTACAGGACGTGCCAGATTGCCCAACCGATGAGCACGAGGCCGGCGGCCCAGCCGAGGATTGTCCAGTGCAGAACCAGGCCGAGCGCAAGAACTGCGAACAGCACTGCGGCGACGGCCAATGCATGGCCAACCGCAATCGGTATCAGCGACAGCAGCACCACGTTCTGACTGTGCCGGTGCAAACCGAGCGCGACTGCAAACAGCCAGCCCATGGCAGGATTGATGCCGTGAAACAAGCCCAACCCGGCCAGCGCGAGCCAGGGTCCGATCTGCGCGAGCGTATTACCCATTGATCAGCTGTTCGGAAATGCTGTGAGTAGGCTGAACGAGCGCGCTGTGGCTCATCGTTGTTTACGGCATGGCATCGGTCTGAGGCTCTTCGGCCAGAGCAGCCGCGCTGCAGCGGTGGGGCAAATCCAGCTACTGCATGAACCACCCGTGACTAACCACAATGGATTGACCAGTCAGTGCGTTCGACCCAAAGGAGGCCAAGAAGAGCGCAGTCTCAGCCACGTCATCTACCGTTGTGAATTCGCCATCTACAGTTTCTTTTAGCATCACATTCTTGATCACTTCCTGCTCCGAAATGCCGAGTTCCTTCGCTTGCTCGGGAATCTGCTTCTCGACCAACGGAGTGCGAACAAAACCGGGGCAGATTACATTTGCACGGACGCCGTGCTCGGCGCCCTCCTTGGCGACAACTTTTGCCAGACCGATGAGGCCGTGCTTGGCCGTGACGTAAGGCCCCTTGAGCACGGAGGCTTCTTTCGAGTGCGCCGAACCCATGTAAATGACGCTCCCGCTCCGCTGCTTGTACATTTGGCGCAACGCTGCTCGTGTCGTCAGAAAGGCACCGTCGAGATGGATCGCCAACAGCTTCTTCCACTTGGCGAACTCGAATTCGACCAGCGGCGCGACGATTTGAATGCCGGCATTGCTGACAAGGACATCGAGCCCGCCGAATGCCTCGATCACCCTAGCAGTGCCAGCCTCCACTTGTTGTTCATCGGTGACATCCATCGCCACACCGATGGCGCGCTTTCCGCCGGGATCGATCTCGCGAGCCGTTGCATCGGCGGCTTTTTGATTGAGATCTGCAATCGCGACCTTCGCACCCTCGCGGGCAAAAACAATGGCGATGTCCTTGCCTATCCCACTGGCAGCGCCGGTGATGATGGTAACCTTATCCTTGAGACGCATGTGAGTCTCCCTTGCCTGCCGCCTGGCACTCAGGCCAGGTAGTCGTGAACGACCTTGCCGAGATCGAGGGTGAGATCGGCGATGATGTGCGTGCCGGACACGACCTCGAGCACCGGCAGCTCGGCGAGCGGCGCCAAGGCGTGCGAGAACAAGGTGAGCTCGGTCGGGCCGGTCCATGCTCCCTTCAGATCGACATCGGTAAGGTAGTATTCGACCAGCTCGCAGATTCGTGCCGTGCCGTCGACATGCGGAATGATCTTGAGCAGGAAATTGGGCGCCAACAGGGAAGCTTTCACTGCCGCGAGGTCGGCCTCCTTGTGCTTATATCCCATCGTGCCGATGGCGATCGGCAAGGTTCCGTAGTGCAGCCTGCCGACCAGCGTGTCGATCTCCGCTTTCAGCGTCGGCTCCGCGAGCTTCTTGGGAAACCCCCAAAGCTCGCGCCCGCCGGCGATGGGCGGATGGTCGTTGAGAAACATGCAATGGGAGTAGCCGCCCTTGCGGCCCTTGAACGAGACAGGGATCACCTGTCCGCTCTCGGTGTAGTCGCCGAAGCCGGTCGAATCCGGCATGCGGATGAATTCGAATTTGACTAGCGGCTCGTCGATCTCGAGCGGCTGAGGAACGAGCTCGCGCAGCTTTCGCGGATCCGTGCGGTAAGTGATGATAAAAAATTCGCGATGATAGAACCGATATGGTCCGACCGGATAAGCCGGACTCGTCAGAGGCATTGCGAACGCCCGCTCGCGCACTTCATGCTCATTCATCTTTTCGTTCCTCACTGATCGATCTGACTATTCAGAGCTGCTGCGAGCTGCTGCAATCGAACGTGCGAACGCCCTCCAGTCTGTCCGGCGGCTCGAATATTTCCGGATGACTCAGAGTGTGGACGGCGTCACGGTAGCCGGCGAGCCAGTGCTCTTCCATCGTCCGCCGGGAGAACTCGTAGTCCTTGGCACTGCCCTCATATTTCTTTGCGCGATAGATCAGGTGAACGATGTTGCAGACCTTCTTATTCGCCTCGGCGGCCAGCATGGCCACCTCGGGAAGGTCGCGCAGCTCAGGGGGAAGCCGCTCGAGCAGCGTGGCGACGGCGATGCGTCGCTTTTGTGCGTACTTGTAAAGGTCTATTCCCGCCCGCGTACGGCTCGAGAAGCGGATCTCCTTCGCCCGCACATCGGCATCGAGAAGATTGCGTGGCAATTCGCCCCGCGCGTTCCAGAGATCGATCTGGAACGCGAGCGTGTCTCGCCGTGGCCGGCTGTCGAGCACCCATTGCAGGGGCGTGTTGGAAACGAGGCCACCATCCCAAAAA
>DAISKM010000184.1:0-6798 GCA_036820945.1 Pseudolabrys sp. | reverse complement strand
TTCATCACCTGACCGAAAAGTTTGGCCGGCAAATCAAGATAGACACCGCCCGGACGTCCGGAAACGGCTGCGCGCATCGCGCGCGCAAGCCCGATTCCGATGTCCTGGGCATGGATCACGCGGAAGGCCGCCTTGCAAAGGGGCTTGGCAATCGCGAGCTGGTCCATCTCCTCGTAGTCGCCCTGCTGCAGGTCGACTATCTCACGCTCGGAGGAGCCCGACATAAGGATCATGGGGAAGCAATTGGTGGTGGCGTGGGCGAGCGCAGTCAGACCGTTAAGAAACCCGGGAGCCGAAACGGTGAGACAAATGCCGGGCTTCTTGGTGAGAAAGCCGGCGATCGACGCTGCATAGCCCGCGTTCTGCTCATGGCGAAAGGAAATGACGCGAATTCCCGAAGCTTGTGCCATGCGGCCGAAGTCGGTGACCGGAATGCCCGGCACACCGTAAATCGTGTTCAGGCCGTTGAGCTTGAGAGCATCGATGATGAGGTGAAAACCGTCCGTGAGATCCTGCTCTGCTTCCGGCGTCGTTGTTTCGCGTTTTTCCTTCACTGCAGCTTCTGCCATGGGAGTCCTCCCGATCACTCAGTTTGTTTCTTCGCGCGTCACCGCGCGCATTGGATAGATTTCACATCTGAATCCGACACTGGCCTTCATCGCGGGATCGCCGGCCGCGAAGGCGCGCGCACCGGCTTCGTCGGATGCGCTTATAACGCCCATTCCATAGGGTCCTTGCGGATCCAGGACCGGGCCGAACACCAGAACATCTCCCTTGTCCTGCCGTCCTTTCCAGTAAAGGAAGTGCTCCTGCATCATCGCCTTCTCTGCGTCATTCATGTCATTCGCGAATGTCGGTCGCGGCGCTATCAGCTTGAGAAAGAAATGCGGCATGTCAGTCGAGATAGTCGGCATAGCGCCTGACGTGCTCGGCCAGGCCGAGCGCGTGATCGCGCACAAGTTCTTCCGCGCGGTCTGTCGCGCGCGCTTCCAGGGCCTCAATGATATTCATGTGGTCGCGGATTGATCGATCGGCGCGGTCTTTTTCGCCGATGGTCTTGCGCCGTATCATGCGCATGTGGGTGAAGAGGTTTTCAGCAAGATCGATCAGCACGTCGTTGCGGCTGAGCCGGATGATTGTCTGATGGAATTCGATGTTCACATCGGAGTATTCGTCGAGATGCGCTCGCAGCTTGCCGTCCTCAAACGTGGCAAACATCTTGCGTAAGCCGGCAATTTCCTCATCGGTCGCGGTCTGGGTAATCAGCCGCGCCGCCATGCTCTCGAGCGCTGCCCAGGCGGTGATCATTTCGATCACCTCGCGTTTGGTCTTTCGCACCACATAAATGCCGCGGCGCGGCACCGAGCGGACAAAGCCTTCGCTCTCGAGCTGCGCCATCGCTTCCCGCACTGGCGTGCGACTGATGCCGAACTCATGCGCGAGCTTGCGCTCGTCCAGGCGGATGTCATCCCGGCTGCGATAGATATCCATCGCGACGATCGCCGTTTTTAGCGCGGTATAAGCCTGGTGCTTGAAGCTTGGTGCGGCGTCGATCGGCTCGAGTGTCGGGTGGGACGCAAGAGGCTTCCTGGCGGAGCCTCCACGACTGGACACATTCACGCGACCGGAACTGCGAGCTCGGTTACTCATGGCTGGTATACAATATGCCAGAACCATGCGGACAGGCAACCGCCACCCCTCACGGCGAAGAACAAAGCCGCCCGCAGGGCTATCCCCACGGGCGGCTCCGTTCAATCTCGTCTCAGGTTCAGCTTCTTGAAATGAACTTCATGCGCAAGGGCTTGAGTACTACGAGCGCCATGATTGCAGCCACGATATTCAGGATGGCTGCAACGTAAAACACGGCGTGCCAGCTGCCGGTTGCCGAAGTCAGCACGTTTGCCAATGGAACAAGCAGCGCGGCGGTGCCCTTCGCCGTATAGAGCATCCCGTAGTTCGTGGTGGCGTACTTCTTCCCGTAGAGATCGGTGCAGGTCGCCGGAAAAAGGGAATAAATTTCGCCCCAGGCGAAGAACACCAGGCCCGAGAGGATCACGAACAAGACCGGATTGTCGGCGAAATACAGCAATGCGTAGATGCCTATGCCCTCGAGCATGAAAGCAACGAACATCGTGTTCTCACGGCCGACCTGGTCCGAGACCCAGCCAAAGAACGGCCGGCAGATACCGTTGAGCACCCGGTCGATGGTCAACGCAAATGTAAGCGCTGGAAGCGTCAGACCGATTAGCGACACCGGAACGTTTGCAATCTTGTAATCGTTGGCGATGGGCGCGAGCTGCGCAATTGCCATCAGACCGCCGGCGCCAACGGCGACGAACATCACGTACATCACATAAAATGGCGGGGTCTTGAGCACTTCCTGCCATTCATAGTCGCGACGCGATTGCTGCACCGCCTGGCTCGGCGGGACTTCAGCGGGCTCCGGCGCGCGCAACATCAGCGCCACCAGAACGACCACGAGGCCCTGCGCGAGACCGAACCACAGGAAGGCCGCTTGGTAGCCGCTCGATGTGATCATGTTGGCGATCGGAATGACGGTCAGCGCGGAGCCGGCGCCGAATCCCGCAGCCGTCAAACCGGCGGCAAGGCCGCGACGGTCGGGGAACCACTTGAGCGCATTGCCGACCGATCCGCCGTAGATAACGCCGGCGCCAATCCCGCCAATGGCGGCACCTAAATACAGCAGGAAGAGAGAATCCGCGACCGAATTGATGACCCACGCAATCGCAACCAGCACGCCTGAGCCGCTGATCATTGCCCGCGGACCAAACTTGTCGATCAGATAGCCCTCGATCGGCACCAGCCAGGTCTCTGTAAGAACAAAGATGGTGAAGGCGACCTGAATGGCGGCGCGGCCCCAGTGATACTTTTGATCGATCGGGCCGACAAACAACGTCCAACCGTATTGCAGGTTGGCGATCATCACCATGCAGATGATGCCGAATATCAGCTGGCCCCAGCGCGTGGCTTCGGACGCGCGTGTTCTTTCAGCCGAACCTGCTGCGATTGCCATTACTTCCTCCCCAATTCGGATGAGATTTTTTATTGGGCTCTTTTAGAGTGAATTGAGGCTGCGAATGCGTAAAATTGGCATAAAGAAAATTGTCATAAACAAGCTGCGAGCATCGCGCGGTTGCGATGCGCACGGCGAAGGTCCTGAATGAAATTGCCGAGTCGCTCGGAAGCTATTCCGCAGCTCGCAGGCCGCCCGTCAACACGCGCACGCGCGTCCACCCGGCCTGAATGAGAGGCCAGAACAGAGCGACCAGGCCGAGAGTCATGATCGTGCTCACGAGTGCGTTCGACCAAAAGACTCCGAGACTGCCCTGAGACGCAAGCAGCGATTGACGGAACGATTCTTCCGCTTTGTCGCCGAGCACGATCGCAAGCACCATCGGCGCCAGCGGGTAATTGCACTTCTTCATGAAGTAGCCGGCAACACCGAACACTACCATCATGACAATATCAAAGGTGTTGTTGTGTACGGTGTATGCGCCGATGGCACAGAACACCATAATAACCGGGGCGA
This sequence comes from Pseudolabrys sp., assembly GCA_036820945.1. GTDB lineage: Bacteria > Pseudomonadota > Alphaproteobacteria > Rhizobiales > Xanthobacteraceae > Pseudolabrys. The sequence continues at coordinate 3,248 of DAISKM010000184.1, read as the reverse complement.
TCACGCTGAACGGAATGCGCAAGATCGAGGCAAACAACGGCACGCAGGTTAGAACGACCAGCAGCCCCACGATATTGCCCATATACATGCTGGCAATCAGTCCCCACACGAAGTCTTTCTGTTCAACGAAGAGCAATGGTCCCGGCTGCAAACCCCAGATCAGCAGGCCGCCGAGCAAGACCGCGGCGGTTGGCGAGCCGGGCACGCCAAGCGCAATCATCGGCAGCAGCGCCGAGGTGCCGGCAGCATGCGCCGCAGTTTCTGGAGCCACCACGCCTTCGATCTGTCCGGTGCCGAACAAGTGTCCATTCTTCGAGATGCGCTTGGCGATTCCATAGCTCATGAACGAGGCTGGCGTGGCGCCGGCTGGGCTGATGCCCATCCAGCAGCCGATCAGGCATGAGCGCAGATAGAGGAGCCAGTAACGCGGCAGCTTTGCCCACGTCTGGAACACGATCTTCAGATTCAAGGCAGCCGCCTTGCCGCGGAAGCTCAGGCCTTCTTCCATGGTCAGCAGGATCTCCCCGATGCCGAAAAGGCCGATGACCGCGATCAGGAAGTCGAAGCCGTTGAGCATCGGCTCGATCCCAAAAGTGAGCCGCAATTGGCCGGTCATCTGATCAAGGCCGACGGCGCCGAGCCCGAATCCGAGCATCATCGATGCGACGGTTTTGAACGGTGGTTCCTTGCTGAGGCCGACGAAGCTGCAGAACGCGAGGAAATAGACCGAAAAGATTTCGGGTGGGCCGAAGCGCAGTGCGAAATTCGCGACAAGCGGAGCCACCAGCGTGATGACGATTACCGCGAACAAGGCTCCGACAAAGGACGAGGTGAAGGCGGCGGTCAAAGCCTCGCCGGCCTTGCCCTGTTGGGCCATCGGATAGCCGTCGAATGTGGTTGCCACCGACCATGGTTCGCCCGGGATGTTGAATAGAATCGAGGTAATCGCACCGCCGAACAAGGCTCCCCAGTAGATACATGAGAGCATGATAATCGCCGAGGTTGGCGACATTGAAAATGTCAGGGGCAGCAGAATCGCAACGCCGTTGGCGCCACCAAGCCCCGGCAACACGCCGACGATGACGCCAAGCACGATGCCGACGACCATCAGCATCAGATTGAACGGCTGTATGACCACTGCAAAGCCGTGAAAAAGATTACCGATGTCTTCCATAAATCCCGTCTCTCTTGCTTGTCCGTGCGCTACCCCGGCTCAGCCCGGCAAGCGTCAGTCTTCAGTACCCCAAAAACCTCTCGAGCGGCCCCTTTGGAAGGGGAACCAGGAACCACATCTCGAACATCAGGAATGTCAGGATCGGAACAACTGCTGCGACCGGCACGGCAATGTGCCAGTCGTACCCGCCGAACCATCGCATGAAGAAGGCGATCAGCAGCGCTGAAGCGACGTATATTCCGATGTAGGGGACCAAGCCGACATAAATAATGGTTGGCAGCAGGACAGACATAACCTGGCGAAGCTGGCCCCACTCCGCGAATATCTTGCCCTGCCACGAAGCAGTGATCGCCATGATTATGTTTATGGCGCACGCAATCAGCACGATAATGCTGACGTAAAATGGGAAGAAGCCGGCGCGCGGCCCTTCATCCCCCCAACCAATCCCGACCTTGATGCCGCCGTAAACCCCAATCAGCGCGAGCAGGGCCATGAAGGCAGCCACCCCAATCTCGACACTCCGGTGGGACGGACCCGTCCCACCGGTGGCTTTCGTTGTATCGCTCATCGCGAACCTCAAGCAGCTGCGTGAGATGATCGCAGGATCAGTTGCTGGCCAGGAAACCTGCTTCCTTCATCAAGGTCTCATGCAGCTTTTCTGCGTCCGCGACCCATTTGGCGTACTCATCGCCGGTCATGAAGGTCTGATTGAACGCGCCGTCGCTCATCAGTTTCTTCCATTCCGGGGTCTCGCGCACTTTCTTGAACAGGTCGACATAATAAGCGACCGCGTCCTTGCTGACGCCGGGCGGCATGAAATAGCCGCGCAGCATCAGGTACTCGACATTCAGGCCTTCCGATTTGCAGGTTGGAATGCTGTTCCAGTCCTGATCGCCGTAGATCTTCTCGTTGTAGTCGAGCTTCTTGGAGTCGAACACGCAGAGCGGACGGAGCTTGCCCGCACGCCAGTGCGCGACGGCCTCGATGGGATTGTTGACCGTCGAGTCGACGTGATCCCCGACCAGCTGCACTGCAACTGCGCCACCGCCTTTGTAGGGAATGTAGGTCATCTTCTTGCCGGTCGCTTTTTCCAGCGCGACCGTGATGATCTGATCTTCCTGTTTGGAGCCGGTGCCACCCATCTTGAACTGATTGTCGGGCGCAGCCTTGATGGCAGCGATGTAGTCTTTGGTCGTCTTGTAGGGCTTGTCGGCATTCACCCACAGAATGAATTCGTCGAGCGCCATCATTGCGACGGGAGTCAAATCTTTCCAAGTAAACGGAATGCCAGTGGCAAGCGGCGTGGTGAACAGGTTCGACAGGGTGATGATCAGCTTGTGCTCGTCGCCCTTGGAGTTCTTGACGTCGAGAAAACCTTCGCCACCCGCTCCGCCGGACTTGTTGATCACGACAACAGACTGTTTGGACAGATTATGCTTGGTGATGATGCCCTGCATGACGCGCGCCATCTGGTCCGCGCCGCCGCCGGTTCCGGCCGGAACAATGATTTCGATGGGCTTGGTGGGCTCCCACGCCTGGGCGGGCATGGTCATTACAGAGAGGCCGCCAACGCAAAAGGCGGCCAGAATCCTGACCTTGGTGCGCATTTTCCTCCTCCTAGACTATCGGCCCCGCCGATCTTCGTCGGCTCGGCTTTCTCTCATCTATGCTTCGTGAGACCGTCCTTGGTTGATCGAAAGCAAATTAGGCCAAACATACCCGGAATAGGTCAAACGTAAACATGGCATATTTGCTATACGCTATTGATAGGGCCGGAAAGGGACTATTCGCCGCGCACTGAGATATTTTAGATGCCGCCAAGTCTTTGACTGGGCGGCCTGTTTGGGTGCGGGGAGGATCGCCCACCATGCGAGGCGAAGCGAGGCTTAGAAAGGCGGAGCGGCCGGCCAGACCGGGGGGTTCCCGCATTCGCGGGCACAACATTTGCGCAAAAACGATTTAGCCCCGGCTTGGCCGGGGCTAAATCGTGCGCAAGTTGGTTGCGGGGGTAGGATTTGAACCTACGACCTTCAGGTTATGAGCCTGACGAGCTACCGGGCTGCTCCACCCCGCG
>DAISKM010000183.1:0-6823 GCA_036820945.1 Pseudolabrys sp. | reverse complement strand
CATCGCAGCCGCAGGCTTGCTCAACGCGCTGCATTTGACCGGACGCGAGATCGCAACCACGAAGCTCGTCTGCAACGGCGCGGGTGCCGCCGGCATTGCCAGCCTCGAGCTCCTTAAGGCCATCGGCTTCAAGCCGGACAACCTCATCCTCTGCGATACGAAAGGCGTGATCTATCAAGGTCGCAAGGATGGAATGAATCAATGGAAGTCCGCCTACGCCATCAAGACCTCGGTTCGCACGCTTGCGCAAGCGCTGGAAGGTGCCGACGTGTTCTTCGGCCTCTCGGTCAAGGGCGCCGTAACCCAGGACATGGTGAAGAAAATGGCGCCGAAGCCGATCATCTTCGCGATGGCCAACCCGGATCCGGAGATTACGGCCGAAGAAGTCGCCGCGGTGCGCGACGACGCGATCATGGCGACCGGGCGGTCCGACTATCCAAACCAGATCAACAACGTTCTCGGCTTTCCGTACATCTTCCGGGGAGCGCTCGACGTGCGCGCCTCCGCCATCAATATGGAGATGAAGATTGCCGCTGCGCATGCGCTGGCCTCGCTTGCCCGCGAGGACGTGCCTGACGAGGTCGCGAGCGCATACGGCGCACGACCGAAATTCGGACCCGACTACATCATTCCAGTGCCGTTCGATCCGCGGCTGATTTCATTCGTGCCTCCGGCCGTTGCGAAAGCTGCCATGGATACCGGCGTGGCACGCAAGCCGATCGTCGATATGGGCGCCTATCGCCATCAGCTGAACGCGCGGCGAGATCCGATCGCGGGGACTTTGGTGCAGGTGTTCGATCGCCTGCGCCGCCAACCCAAGCGCGTGGTTTTTGCGGAAGGCGAAGAGGAGCAGGTGATCCGCGCTGCGTGCAGCTTCGTGCATCAAGGTCTCGGCAGTGCGCTCCTGGTCGGCCGCGAAGACCGCGTACGGCAATCCGCCCGCGACAACGGCATCGAACTAGGCGAGGGCATCGAAATCGTCAATGCAAGGCTCTCGACCCGAAACGCTTCTTACATCAATTACCTCTACGAAAGGCTGCAGCGGCGCGGCTACCTGGTGCGCGATTGTCAGCGACTGGTGAACCAAGACCGTAATCACTTCGCTGCGTGCATGGTCGCGCTCGGTGATGCCGACGCGATGGTGACCGGCGTCACCCGCAATTTCTCCGTCGCCCTTGAGGACATTCGGCATGTCATCGACCCCAAACCCGGACACAGGGTGATCGGTGTTTCGGTCGTTGTGGCACGCGGACGAACGGTGTTGGTGGCCGACACGGCAGTGACCGAGATGCCCGACGCACATGAGATAGCGGAGATCGCAATCGAGGCTGCCGGCGTTGCGCGCCGTCTCGGCTATGAACCGCGGCTTGCATTGCTTGCCTTCTCCACGTTCGGACATCCGCCAGGTGAACGCTCGGCGCGCGTGATTGAGGCGGTGAAAATTCTTGACGGCAAGCGGGTTGATTTTGAATACGACGGCGAAATGGCTGCCGACGTCGCGCTCAACCTGGAGCTGGTGTCGGCATATCCGTTTTGCCGGCTTTCAGGCCCGGCGAACGTGCTGGTCATGCCGGCATTTCACTCGGCCTCGATCTCGACAAAGATGCTGCAGGAGCTTGGCGGTGCTACGGTCATCGGCCCGCTGTTGGTCGGGCTGGACCGACCGGTCCAGATCGTGCAGTTGGGCGCCAAGGACAATCAGCTTGTCAATATGGCGGCGCTCGCCGCGTATAATGTGAGTGGGTAGCGAATAGCAGGCGGCCAGGCCGTCATTTTCTATTCGCCTGTAGAACGAGGAATTCAAATGACTCAGAGACTGTCCGGCGTCACTGCCGCCATCGCCACGCCGGTTGACGAGCATGGCGCTCCCGATGTCAAGCGCGCGATCAATCTGGCGCGGTACCTGCTCGACAATGGCTGCGACGGACTCAATGTGCTCGGGACGACGGGCGAGGCTACCTCGTTCTCGGTCGACGAGCGCAAAAGTGTCATGGATGCCTACAAGGCGAATGGCCTGCCATTGCAGCAGCTGATGGTGGGGACCGGCGCTGCCTCGGTGTCCGATGCAGTCGCGCTGACTCGCCATGCCGCAGAGCTCGGATTCGCCGGCGCGCTGGTGCTGCCCCCCTTCTACTACAAGGGCGTGCCAGACGAGGGGTTGATTGCTTACATCGACACGTTGATCAAGGCGACGGAACGAAAGCCCATCTCGATCTATCTTTATCATTTTCCGGCTATGTCGGGCGTGCCCTGGCATGTGCCGCTGATCCGCCGCCTGCTCGATTCCTTCCCGTCCCGCATTGCCGGCCTTAAGGATTCTTCGGGCGACATGGCTTACGCGCGCTCCGCGGCGGCCATCTCCAGGAATTTTGCCGTGTTTCCCTCGACGGAGGCGGCCCTGCTCGAAGCGCGCCAGGGGGATTTCGCCGGCTGCATTTCAGCGACCGCAAACCTCAATGCCGACCTGTGCGCGCGAGCGTGGAGCCAAGGCGATGGCGCCGCCCTCGATGCGGCGGTCGCAATCCGAAAGCTCTTCGACGGCAAGCCGCTGGTCTCGGGCGTCAAGGCGCTCCTCGCTCATATTCACGGAGACCCAGCACTTTCGCGCGTGAGACCTCCCTTAGCTCCCTTCTCTGCAGCGGACCGCGCGTCCGTCATCGCCGGACACGATGCGGTTCGAGCGAAGCGCGTGGCCTGAAGCAAAGCGCGGACGTTGACGCGTGCGCACAGCCTCACTATAAGCCTCACCCTTGGTGGCAAAGCTCGTCGCCGCCGTAACCTGTTGTAATCCTGATCGCTTTCGCGGGTAATCCGCCGGAGGCGGCTGTTGCGAATGAGAGATTGATGCCCAATACGAAGTCTGCCCGCAAAGCCACGCGTGTCATCGCCCGCCGAACCGAAGCGAACAAGGCGCGGCGTTCGGTCCTGCGAAATTCGGTCCGCAAAGTCGAGGAAGCGATCCAAAGCGGTGACCGCAATGCGGCATTGGCCGCACTCAAGGCGGCGGAGCCGGCCATAATGCGCGCAGCGCAGAAAGGCATCGTTCACAAAAACAATGCCAGCCGAAAAGTCTCGCGCCTCGCGCACCGCATTGCAAAACTTGGCAAGTAGGTGACCGCAGTATAATTTGCTGCAACCTTATGTAATTGACGCCAAAGCGTCCGATCCGGACTTGAATTCGTCGGGGCGCCGAAAGACCCCGGCTGTAGTCTAAACGTCATCACGGCGTCAGAGAAATTTGCTCATCAAGCATTTGCTTGATCAAATGATTGCGCCAGACGCGTCAGTACAGATGCCAAGGGCATTTTGGAAGCGCGGGTTACCTGAAAATTCGCTCAAATTTTTTTTTGCGAAGATAATGACTTAACGGGAAAGCAAATCGAGGACCCCAAAAACCCATATATGACAGGCTTTTTTTGCAAGCGGTAAAACCTCGAATATTTTTTCGTTTGCACGGCTCTCTCGATCAATTTCAGCGTCGAAATTGGCGCGACTCCAACGTGTTGCGCAAACCACAAGCGTGGCGCTACCGCCACACCGGTGCGAATTGTGGCTTGGCCTACCGCCTTAGGCGTAAATTTCATTGCGAGCGCACTTTGCTTGTGTATCTTGAAACCGCGCACGGGAATTCTTCGTGCGTGATCATAAACAAGGATTCACGTAACGCTCATCGGCGGATGAGAACGGCTTTGGTTTGCCTCTTTGTACCGAGTACAGCCACGTCAAACGCCGAAGTAGTTCGGTAGCGAATTTGAGATCTAGTTCAGTGGGTTCGGTTGCAGCGCTTCAATGTCGATTGCTCCCGTGCCGCTAACGTGAAGAACAAAACCAGAGGGCGAAAGCCCAAAGTCATTCGAGGGGTGATGTCATGACAGGCGCAGACAGAGGGTCGCTGACCAACGCAAGTGGCATTGGATGGCTGTCGTCCAATGCAGATTCGTACGTCGCTTCGGCCCATGTCGCCGGTCAATCAGTTCCGCTCTCATACTTAGCTCATTTCAGCTGCCGAAAAGCGTCGATCTTCACGAACGGAATTCGAGGCGCCACTCCGCCACCCGCGGGCTGAAGGCGCAACGCCCCTCGAGTTTTCGTCGATGCGCTCCACCAACCAATCACTGTGGCGGAATCCGCATCTCGCAGACGACAAAAATCAGGCGAGTGTTGTTGCGTCCGTTTTTCCGGTGCGTTGGCGTCAAATCGCCCAGCCGGGCAACCGAGTCCGTCCAACCATTTAGATCGAGAACAAGAAATGTCCAATGGGGAGCAGGAAAGCTGGTCACGGGTCAAAGAGCGCTTGCGCGCGGAAGTGGGTGACGATGTTTATTCGAGTTGGTTTGCCCGTATGGACCTGGAGGCAATCGAGGAAGGTGCGGTACGCTTGTCGGTGCCCACCCGTTTTCTTAAGAGCTGGATTCAATCTCACTATGCGGAGCGTGTCCTCGCCTGCTGGCAGGCGCAGGAAAGCACGGTTACGCGAGTCGAACTGATCGTGCGGTCAGCGGTACTGAAATCCGCGGTCCTGCCAAAGGCCAAATCGGACATCACCGCTGATCATGCCAGCCGCTACACGAATGGGAACAGCAACGGCCGCGCTTTCTCGCCCGGCGATCCCAGCGTGCATGAGGCGCTTGGCGGATCGCCGCTCGATCCGCGTCTGACGTTCGACACGTTTGTCGTGGGCCGATCGAATACTCTCGCTCATGCGGCCGCAAAGCAGGTCGCCGGCGCCAAGCGCGGCGATCCCGTGATGTTCAATCCGCTGTACATCCACTCCGGCGTCGGGCTCGGCAAGACGCATCTGTTGCAGGCCGTGACCTGGGCGGGAAACGCCGCGGGTGAACGCAAGGTGCTGTATCTGACTGCCGAGAAGTTCATGTATGGATTCGTCTCGGCCCTTCGGACCCAGACGGCGTTGGCGTTCAAAGAGGCGTTGCGCGGCATAGGCGTGCTGGTCATCGATGACCTGCAGTTCCTGCAGGGTAAATCGACGCAGGCCGAATTCTGCCACACGCTGAATGCGCTCATCGACGCCGGCCGCCAGGTCGTCATCGCCTCCGATCGTCCGCCTTCAGATCTGGAGAGCCTGGATGATCGCGTGCGCTCGCGCCTGGCCGGCGGGCTGGTTGTTGAAATGGGGCCTCTCGGCGAAGAGCTGCGCTTCGAAATCCTGAAGGCTCGGGTGTTGGCTGCCCGCGCGCATCACCCTGCGTTCGACGTGCCGTTGCCCGTGCTCGGCTACATTGCCAAGACGGTCACGCACAACGGGCGCGATCTGGAAGGAGCCCTCAATCGCCTTCTCGCCCACAACAAGCTGACCGGCCACGCCGTGACGCTCGAAATGGCCGAACGCGAGGTACGCGATCTGATCCGGCCGCAGGAGCCAAAGCGCGTCAAGATCGAGGACATCCAGCGCGTGGTAGCCCGCCAATACAATGTGAGCCGCTCCGACCTGCTGTCGTCGCGGCGCACCGCGAATGTGGTGAGGCCGCGACAGGTCGCCATGTACCTCGCAAAAACCCTCACCTTGCGCTCGCTGCCGGAAATCGGCCGGCGTTTCGGCGGTCGCGACCACACGACGGTCCTGCACGCGGTGCGCAAGATCGAAGGCCTGGTCGGCAACGATATGGCCTTGGCCGAAGAGATCGAGATCCTCAAGCGGCAATTGCAGGAATAGGCTGGCACCTGGCAACGGAGGAAGGCCCCGTCCCCGTCGGACGGGGCCTTCTGCTTTGTGGCGGCTTGTGGACGTCTGGGGATATGCCCTGAGAGGGGAAACCCGCCCTTGCGAAAAACGCGCTCTTTGGTCACCTTTGCTCCCCGGCTTCGCATTCCGCGAGCGCCGGCTTGCCGTCGCGCCTCAGTTAGGATTGTTTTCGAAGGCGCCGGAGCGGGTTTTTCATGAAAGTTACTGTAGAGCGTGCTGAGCTTTTGAAGTCGCTGGGCCACGTCCATCGCGTGGTCGAGCGTCGCAACACTATTCCAATTCTCGCCAACGTCCTCGTGAAGGCCGAACGGGGCAAATTGAGTCTCAAGGCGACCGATCTTGATCTTGAGGTTACAGACGCGACCGCAGCCGAGGTCTCAGCCGGCGGGTCGACAACTGTGCCGGCACATATGTTCTATGAGATCGTCCGCAAACTGCCGGAGGGCGCGCAGATCGTGCTCGAGGGCTCCGGAGATCGTGCAGTTCTTTCGCTGCGCGCCGGTCGATCGCGGTTCACTTTGCAAACATTGCCGGAGAGCGATTTCCCGGATCTCGCCGCCGGCGAGATGAGCCACTCCTTCAAGCTTGCCGCCGCCGATCTCAAGCGGCTGATTGACAAGACACAGTTCGCCATCTCGACGGAGGAAACGCGGTATTATCTCAATGGCATCTATCTGCACACGATCGGCAGTGCCAAGTCCGGGACCCTACGCGCGGTGGCATCCGACGGGCACCGCCTCGCGCTGGTGGAATTGCCATTGCCGCAAGGCGCCGGAGGGATGCCCGGCATCATTGTGCCTCGCAAGACGGTGGGCGAAGTTCAGCGGCTGATCGAAACCGGCGAGGGGGATATCGGCGTCGAACTTTCGTCGGGCAAGATCCGCTTCACCATCGGCAATGTCGTGCTCACATCGAAGCTGATCGACGGCACCTTTCCCGACTACGCCCGGGTCATCCCGGTCAACAACGACAAGAACCTGATCGTCGATAAAAAGGATTTCGAAGCCGCCGTCGACCGCGTGTCGACGGTATCAAGCGAGCGCGGCCGCGCCGTGAAGTTGTCCATCACCGGCGGGCGGCTGGTATGGTCCGTGACCAACCCTGACTCCGGAAGCGCAA
>DAISKM010000182.1:1911-6837 GCA_036820945.1 Pseudolabrys sp. | reverse complement strand
GGTCTGTCTCGGCGGTCCGTCCGCGCAGACGCTCCTCGGCATCAAAGACGGCATCACCAAGACTCGAGGGCGGTGGTTCAGTTTTCACACGGGCAAGCGCGAGATTCGCGCAATGCCGACGTTCCACCCGGCCTTTCTCTTGCGCAGCCCGCTGCAGAAGCGTTTTGCCTGGCGCGATTTCCTGGCGATCAAAAAGGCGCTCGATCAGCGCTAGGCGATCAGAATTGCCCGGTCGCGATCAGGGGCACACCGAGCGTTGAACTCAAGAAGTCACCCGGTGACAGCAAACTTGATTGCAAACAGTAGCGCCAGCACGATCACTGCAGGCGAAGCCTCGCGTGGTTTTCCAGAAACAAACTTGGCCAGTACGTAGGTAATAAAGCCAAGGCCAATGCCGGTCGCAATCGAATAGGTCAGCGGCATTGAGATTGCGCACACAACGGCCGGCGCATATTCCGTGATGTCCTCCCAATCGATCTCGGCGAGGCCGCGAGCCATCACGCAAGCGACATAGAGCAGCGCTGCTGCCGAAGCATACGCAGGTACCATGCCCGCCAAGGGGGCGAAGAACAGCGCAAGCAGAAAAAACACGCCGACAAACGCTGCGGTGAGCCCGGTACGCCCGCCCGCCGAAACACCGGCGGCGCTTTCGATATAGCTCGTGGTCGTTGATGTGCCGATCAACGCGCCGAACATCGCGGCAAAGCTGTCGGAAATCAGCGCTTCTTTCATTCGCGCGAGCTTGCCGTTTTTCATCAAGCCGGTGCGATGCGTCACGCCGATCAACGTCCCCGCATTGTCGAATACATCCACAAAGAGGATCGAGAATACGACAATCAAAAATGTGAGTTCGGTCACGCGTGAAAAGTCGAGCTGCAGCAATGTCGGCGCAATCGAGGGCGGCATTGAAACGACGCCATTGAATTGCGCGAGCCCAAACGGCAGCCCGATGAGCGTCACGACGAGAATGCCGATCAAGGTGGCGCCAAGGATGCGCCTGTGGTTGAGCCCTGCTATCAGCACGAACCCGAGCAGCATAAGAACCGGCGTGGGTTGCGTCAGATCGCCCAGCGTCACCAGCGTGGCCGGGTGATCAACAATGACCTTGGCTTCCTCGAGCGCGATGATCCCCAGAAAAAGTCCGACGCCTGCCGACACGGCCAGCTTTAGATTCTGCGGAATTGAATCGATGACGTATTGCCGTATTGGCAATACCGAAATCAAAAAGAACAGCACGCCGGAGCAGAACACGGCAGCGAGCGCCTGTTGCCAGGTATATTTGTACGTCAGTACGACGGTGAAGGCGAAGAACGCGTTGATGCCCATGCCGGGCGCGAGCGCAATCGGATAATTCGCGTAGAGCGCCATCACCAGAGTGCTGACGGCGGCGGCGACGCAGGTTGCGACGAACACCGCGCCCTGGTCCATTCCGGTCTTGCCGAGAATGATCGGATTGACGAACACGATATAGACCATGGTCAGAAACGTCGTTACGCCGGCAATGAATTCAGTGCGGACATCAGTGCCCTGCTCCGACAATCCGAAATACCGCCCGAGCACGGCGCCGATCGGCGACTCGCTTCGCCGCGTCGGTGATGCCCTTTTTGGCTGTTTGACCATCTCGACCCCTTGATCTCGCAAGCCTAACGCGGCTCCGCCCCGCAAGTCAGATGCGGTATGGACGCTGTGGATACCGTGGCATGTGCCGCTTCGCTTTAGCGCACCCGGGGAACACAATTCGCTCCCGCGCTTTGTAGCTCACGGATTATAGTCATCCGCGGCCTTCGCCTGGAGCTCGCCATGGATTTTGATCCCGTACTCCTTGCCCGTTTGCAGTTCGCCTTCACCATCATCTTTCACATCATATTTCCGAGCTTCACCATCGGGCTCTCCGCCTATCTCGCGACGCTCGGCTGTCTCTGGCTGCGCAGCGGCAACGACCGCTACCAGCACATCATGCGCTTCTGGACCAAGATATTTGCGGTTTCTTTCGCGATGGGGGTGGTGTCCGGAATTGTGCTCTCGTACCAGCTCGGCACGAACTGGAGCCGCTTTTCGGTCGTGACCGGCAACGTGCTCGGACCTCTCCTCGGCTACGAGGTGCTTGCAGCATTCTTCCTGGAGGCGACCTTTCTCGGCATCCTCCTGTTTGGCTTCAACCGGGTGCCGCCGTGGCTCTACGTTCTGTCTGCTGCGGTCGTTGCGGTCGGCACTGCCATTTCCGCCTTCTGGATCTTGTCAGCGAACAGTTGGATGCAGACGCCCACGGGTCACGAACTACGCGGCGGCATAGCCTATCCGGCGGATTGGCTGACCATCATCTTCAATCCAAGCTTCCCCTATCGCTTCGCGCATATGCTGAATGCAGCTTACCTGACGACCGGTTTTGTGGTGCTGGCGGTTGGTGCGCGATATCTCCTTGCGGGCCGACACATCGAGGAAGCTCGCACCATGCTGCGCATGGCGATCGGCCTCACCGCAATCCTTGCGCCGCTGCAGCTGTTGCTCGGCGATCAGCACGGCCTCAACACGCTGAAACATCAGCCGATCAAGGTCGCGGCGATGGAGGCACATTGGGATGGCAGCAAGCCGGGCGACTTCCATATCTTTGCATGGCCGGACGAAGAAGCCGGCGTGAACCGTTTCGCAATTTCGATTCCGCGTGGCTCTTCTCTTGTTCTCACCCATCACATGAACGGCTTGTTCCCCGGATTGAACAGCGTGCCGCCATCCGATCGGCCGCCGGTCAAAGTCGTATTCTTCGCCTTTCGCATCATGCTGGCCGTCGGCTTCTTCATGATCGCTGCCGCGCTTTTCGGCGCATACCTTTGGTGGCGCGGCACATTGTTCGAGACGCGCTGGTATCTGCAGGTCATGGCGCACAGCTGGTGGATTGGATTCGTCGCCGTCATCTCCGGCTGGGTGGTCACCGAGAGCGGACGCCAGCCATGGATCGTACACGGCATCCTTCGTACCGCCGATGCAACTTCGCCGGTGCCGAGCGCGTCAATCGTCGGCACACTCGCACTGTTCGTGATCGCATACGGAATCGTGTTCTGGTTCGGCATTTATTACATCAACCGGCTTATCGCGCACGGCCCGCAGAAAATCGCCGCCGAGACTGGGCGTTTCTCGCCCAGCCCGATCTCCGCCGCGCAGGATGCCGGGCGCGAAGCGTTGCGGCACTGAGAGGGAGGGCATCATGGAATGGTATCTCCCCCTGATCTGGGCGGCCATCATTGGCACCGCCGTGGTTATGTACGTCATCATGGATGGCTTCGACCTCGGCATCGGGATCCTGTTCCCGTCCGCGCACAACGAAAGCGAGCGCGATCAGATGACGCGGTCCATTGCACCCTATTGGGATGGCAACGAAACCTGGCTGGTGCTTGGCGGCGCCGGGCTTTTCGTGGCCTTTCCGAGAGCTTATGCGGTCATCATGCCGGCGCTTTACCTGCCGGTGATCGTGATGCTGGTTGCTCTCGTTTTCCGCGGCGTTGCATTCGAATTTCGTCACGTGTCCTACAGCAAGACCGGATGGAATGTTGCCTTCACCGTCGGCTCTACGGTCGCGACCGTTGCGCAGGGCGTTATCCTCGGCGGATTGGTCCAGGGCGTGGCGGTACGCGACGGCGCTTTTAGCGGCGGTCCTTTTGACTGGGCAACGCCGTTTGCCTTCCTCTGCGGAGCGTCACTTGTCGCCGGCTACGCCTTGTTGGGCGCTACCTGGCTCACGATGAAAACGGAAGGGGCTGTTGCCGAGCGCGCTCGCGGGCAAGCAAAGATGCTGCTTGTGGTAGTCCTCGTTTTCATGGCCCTGGTGAGCTTATGGACGCCGCTTACGCAGCCACGCATAGCAGAGCGCTGGTTCAGCCTGCCAAATTTCTTTTTCCTGTGGCCGGTGCCGCTCGTGACCGCGCTCATTGCCTACTATGCCTGGCGCTGGATAGAGGCCGGACGAGAGGTGCCGCCATTTCTGGCGACAATCGCACTATTTCTTCTGGGTTTCCTCGGGCTGGTGATTTCCAATTTTCCCTATCTGGTCCCGCCCTCGCTGACCGTGTGGGACACTGCGGCGACGCCGGCGAGCCAGATCTTCATGCTGCTCGGCACGCTGCTGCTCTTGCCGATCGTGCTGGGCTATATCGGTTTCGTGTATTGGCTGTTTCGCGGCAAGGTGCGCGAGGGCGAAAGCTATCACTGAAGCAGATGATCGCGCGCGCCGTCCGTTAAGGCGTTGCCGGCCGCTGCACCGACCACCCCAGTCGGATCAGCGGCAACATGCCTTGCACAGCGCGCGGAAACGAGCGCGGCACTTCCGGCACCATTTCCGGGAATTGCACTTTCAACGTCTGCGGCGCTGTGCCGCTATTGTCGGCAGCGGGCCACACCAGGATGCCACCTTTCGTCTGAACATCAGTCGCACTCGCCCACGGACTGCGATGCGGCGCCCATGCGAAATAGACATGGGGGCGGCTCGGAGCGCCCAGCGCGACAAGCGGAGCCACGCGCGGATCTCCACTCAGGTAAAAAAGAGGCGTACCGGTGCGACGCTGGTAGATGTCGGCATAAAATCGTCCTTCGCTGTTTGCGGGCTGTGCAATTCCGAGATCGATGCCCAGCGTCCAGGGGAATATCGCAAGCGAAAGCGCGACCAGGACCGGCGGCGCCACCAAAAGGCCAAGCCAGGCCGACGACACCAGCCGCTCGCGGTAGAGCAGAACCTTGTCACCAGCGGCAACGATCACCGCAAGCCCGGAAAGCACCACGAGTGGTGCGATGCGATCGAGCGGCCCAAGTCGACCGCTTGCAAATGCGATGATGATTGCCAACAACGCAGGCGCGAGCGCAAAAAAGAAAACGAAGTTTCGTGCAAATGGATCGACTGGGTTGCGTTCGATCTCGGGTGCGCGTTCGCGCGGATGG
>DAISKM010000182.1:601-1901 GCA_036820945.1 Pseudolabrys sp. | reverse complement strand
TCACGTCGGATGGCGAGGCCAGCCGCTCGTTAAAGTCACAAGCAAGGCGAGACCCAGGTGCGAGGCCGCCAATGCAAAAATCAGCCAGACAACCGGTGACAGGCGGCCAGTCGCCGCAATGCTCTCGTTGATGCCTTCGATGACGAGCGAAGCCCCGTTCTTCAGCCACACGGCGTGCGGAAACACGACGACGCACAGAAGAAGCACGGCAAACCCGGACTCGGGATGGAATGCAGCATCTCGGGCGCGATCGAACGAAAGCGTGAACGCGATGATGAGCGCCAGCAGGATCAGTCCGCTATAGCTTGTCAGCAGAAGCAGACCGAGATCGACTCCAAGCAGGAACCAATAGCCGCGCCTGCGTTCGCCGACGGCCCGCCAGTAATACAGGAGCCCCAACGCCCATAATGGTGCCGCAAGAATGGCGGGACCAAAATTCGGAGTCGGCACAGTAAAGGCGGCGATGCCGACCATCAGCAGCACGCCGAGAATTGCGTGCCGTGTGCCAACGATGCCGCGTCCAAGGGCAAACACGGCCCAATAAGTCACGACGATGCAGGCCTGCGCCAGCGCGTACAAGCCGAAGCTGCCGGCAATCCCGAAAGCGATTTCACCCAGCCAAAATGCCAGCGGCGGCCCGAGGTAGCTGCCGAGCACAAATTCGCGCCCGATCGCCAATAGCATCGCGGCGTCCGCAGGAGGGGCGCTATAGAAGATTGCGGGGATCAGCGTCCAAAGCGCGGCTTGTGTCAGAGCCACGGTCCAGAACACCACCGCCGGGCGACCGCGCAGGAATTCAACAAGCAAGGAGACGTAATGCATTGGCCCGGGCGGGTTAAAAACGGCAGGAAACGCTATTCGTTGCGTATACTATCAGAAACCGATGCCGATCCCGCGATCAAGGAGAGGCAATCGGGCTTAGCGTCGCAGCAATAGAGAAGCCGCTCTAAAGAGGCAACAACTCGGCGATCGCCTCATCAGAAGCACCGCCCAAGGCAGCCAGTTTAGCGGCAACCGGCGCAAAAGATTTGCGATGGTGCACGGTTGGTCCCAAACGAGCCAGCGCGGCGAAATGCTCTGGCACGCTGTAGCCCATATGACGTTCGAAGCCGTAACCGGGATGGGCAAGTCCAAGCCGGGTCATGAAACGGTCCCTGGTGACTTTGGCAACAATCGAGGCGGCCGCCACCGAAACGACCAGGGCGTCGCCCGACACGACCGTTTCACAGTCGCAGCCGCAGTCGATTTTTTGGTTTCCGTCGACGAAAACCAGCTTCGGCCTAATCGGTAGCGCCTTGAC
>DAISKM010000182.1:0-591 GCA_036820945.1 Pseudolabrys sp. | reverse complement strand
CGCGCAAGTGCCCAGAGCGACGCGCGCAGGATGTTGTCGCGGTCGATGCGCTCGACCGCTCCGAATACGACCGCCACCTGCGCCGTCGCGCAGATTTTTTCGTAGAGCTTCTCGCGCTCTTCGGGATCGAGTTTTTTGGAATCGTTCAGCCCGCGCGGAATGCGCTTGGGATCGAGCACCACCGCTGCCGCGACCACCGGACCAGCGAGCGGGCCCCTCCCCGCTTCGTCGCACCCCGCGACCGGAAAGATGCCTTTGTTAAGCGCCCGCCGTTCGCGCCGGAATGTGGGACGCAAAACCGGCTCGTTGAACGGCAGACGAGGCGCGCTTTTCGGTTTGGGCTTGTCGGCCATGGCCGCGATCAAACGTGCGGGATTGGCCTCAAGTCAATTGGCAGTGTCCCCTGCCAGTAAATAACGGGGACAAGACGAGGCCGGATCCCTATTCCGGCAGTATCAAACGTCCGTCTCCGGTGAAGGCAAATCCGGGCGCCTGCACGACTTCCCAGGCATGTCCGTCCGGATCGGAAAAATATCCGCGATAGCCGCCGTAATCGGTCTTTTCCGGCTTGCGCAAGAGGCCTGCGCCGGC
>DAISKM010000181.1:5017-6856 GCA_036820945.1 Pseudolabrys sp. | reverse complement strand
GATCGACGGATCTCAGACAGGCCACCGCTTTTCTATCATTCATCAGATAGTGGCGCCGCGTACATTGGTGGCGCCGTTGCACCGCCATCACCGCGAAGACGAATTTTCCCATGTGCTGACTGGGACCCTCGGTGTATTGCTTGGCGACGCGGTTGTCACAGCTGAGCCGCATACATGGGTCTTCAAACCGCGCAATCAGTGGCATGCGGCCTGGAACGCGGGCGATACCCCATGCGAATTTATTGAAGTGATTTCGCCAGCGGGGTTTGAAGATTTCTTTCGTGAATTGCGGGCGATCTGGCCCGACAGAACCAAATCCGGCCCACTTCTGCAAAAATATGAATTGGACATGGACTTTGACAGCGCCCCTCATCTTTGTGCTCGCTTTGGTTTGAAATCTGTCGGTAGTGCTGGGCCTGCATCAGCGCGGAAATAAAACGCAAGAAGAGGAAATGGATGTCCGCTATTGGCCCAAAGCAGACATGCACTGCCGCACTGCACATGTCTGCTTTCGGGGGCAAAGCGGACATGACCGTTTGCGGGAAATCCACTGCCCTTTTGCACTGCATATGTCTGCTAATGACCCAAAGCGGACACGACCTTCCTAAGACCGCCCTCTTTCGAGCCCCGGCGCGGATTGTTACCATTGCGCGTCTGAGCCTCGGGGGCGACGACAATGAGGCGACGAGACTTTATCAGAATTGTCGGCTCAGCGGCCGCATGGCCACTTGGGGCGCACGCGCAACAGCCGGAACGTATGCGGCGCGTCGGCGTGCTCATGAATTTCGCGGAAAACGATCCGGCAGCGCAGGCGCGCCTGACGGCATTCCTGCAGCAGCAGTTGGGCTGGACGAACGGCCGCAACGTGCAGATCGACACTCGCTGGAGTGCGGGCGATCCTGAACGCAATCGCAGATACGCGGCGGAGCTGGTCGCACTCACGCCCGACGCCATCCTTGCATCGACCACCGTGAGCGTGGCTGCCTTACTTCAGGCGACGCGAGCCTTGCCCATCGTTTTCGTGCAGGTCGCTGATCCAGTTGGAGCTGGGTTCATTGCGAGTCTGGCGAAGCCGGGCGGCAACGCCACCGGATTTACCATTTACGAGTACGGTATGGGTGCGAAATGGCTAGAAATGCTCAAGGAGATCGCCCCGCGCGTGACGCGAGCGGGGAGTCATACGGGATTCCGCCAGCGTCGCCGAGATCGCCATGTTTGGCGCTATCCAATCTGTGGCGCCGTCACTAGGAATGCAATTGAGCCCAATCAGCTTGGGCAACGCCAGCGAGATTGAAGGTGGGATTAGCACTTTTGCGCACGAGCCCAATCGCGGACTCATCGTGGTGGGGAGCGGCTCGGCCTTCGTTCACCGCGAGCAGATAATCGCACTTGCGACCCGGTATCAACTTCCAGCGGTGTACCCGGATCGGGGATTTATAACCTCTGGCGGACTGATCTCTTACGGGCCTGACAGGGTCGACAGTTACCGACGCGCCGCTGGCTACGTCAATCGCATCCTCAACGGCGAGAAGCCCGCGGATCTGCCGGCGCAAACGCCAACCAAGTACGAAATGGTGATCAATCTGAAGACCGCCAAGGCGTTAGGTCTATCCGTGCCCTTGGGCATGCAGCAACGCGCCGACGAAGTGATCGAATAATATTGCCCCGCCAATGTCCGCTATTGGCCCATAGCAGACATCACTGTTTGCACTGCACATGTCCGCTTTCGGGGGTAAAGCGGACATGACATGGCAATTCGCGACCTAAAGCACCCTCGGCAAATCCGGGGAACGTCTATGAATTGAGCCCCCGCCAATAGCGTTGAATTAGAAAAGGAAT
>DAISKM010000181.1:0-5007 GCA_036820945.1 Pseudolabrys sp. | reverse complement strand
ATATTGCCCCGCCAATGTCCGCTATTGGCCCAAAGCGGACATCGCTAGTTGCGCCGCCCATGTCCGCTTTTGGGGGTAAAGCAGACATGATCTTTTGCGGCGCACATGTCTGCTTTTGACCCAAAGCGGACATGCCGTTTCGACATTCAACCTCAAAAACTAGCGCCGGATTGTTTTTGATAGGGGTGCGCGTGTCACATCCGTCGAAGGGGCAGCAAAAAACCAGAAGCTGTGATCTCAACAGGGACGTTCACCAGCGCGAATTGAATTTCCCGCGCGGAACGCGCGCGCATTCGTGAAAAGGCGCAAATACACAGCGAAATTACGACCGCCCGACTTCGCCCCAGCGCGACGCCGACGTGGACTCAAATATCGTCGCTTCTTTGCCCTCGTCAGTGGCGAGCCACTCATTCAGCTCATCAAGGCTCTTTGGCCGACGACCTTTGACGCCCTCAAAAAGATCTTGCAGCGTCGGGGCTTGGACCTTCTCCAATTTCTCTTTTTCTTTGGCGCTCATGGCCTGATACTCCTCTATGCGAGCGAAGGGCGGTCGGCTCGACACCTATGGCCGCGGATTAGCGGCGCGCTTGAAGGCGTCCCACGCGGCTTGATTGGCGCGATCGAAAGCTGCACGCGACTCTGACAAGGCGCCATTCAAAGCGCCCCAGGATTCCTCTCCCGCACGCTTCAGCTTTTGCAAATTTGCTTCCGCTTCCGAAGCGTCGGCCTTCATTCTCTTCAACGCGGCATCGATGTCGTTACGCCGATCACTCGCCAATTCCGTTGCGGCACTTTGAATTTTATCCGCTGCGTCGCGCCAAGCCTTCAGTTGGGCGTTGGCTGCTCCATGAAATGTCGCCTGCTGTTGATCGACCTGCTTGCCGAAAGTTTCGACATATTTTTTGACTTCTGCCTCGAAGCCCTTCCAGGTGGTTTCCATCTGGCTCTTGGCGCTCAACCACGCGGCCTCGCCGGCATCGGCCTGCTTATTGACAGACTCCTGGAACTCGTCTCGCTTTTTCTTCAAATCGGCGATGAACTGGTCGGCCTTCGAGCGGGAATCGACCTGCACCTCACCGGCCTTGGTTTCGAACGATGCCAGTACGGCATCCATTTCGTCGATCCGCTCCTTGGCCCAATTGAGATAGAAATGCATGCTGCTGTGCGCGGGCATGATCGCCTCCATACAATGCATCGGCAAGCTTTTCCGATGAGCGTCGCGCTGTCTTTGACATATCTCAACAAGGCCTGATCGGGATACCGCGACTAGCGCCGCGCTAAACGGGTCTTCTCCTCAAATTTTTTGATGGCGAGGGTCCCGAACTTCCCTACCAAGCACGCGAAGTTCATTGCAGGGTCATACGGAAATGCGTGCGCTCGTAGGCGGCGGGATCTGGAATCCGATCAAACCGCATGTTTCCCCGCATCTTCTCAAGCGAGCTCCATTCGTTTTCTGCCAGCCAAGCCTCAAGGTCGGCTCGCAGTGTGCGTAGGTGGCCAGGGCCGTTGCGCACGAGAGCGGACACCATCTGCACGGCGTCGGCCCCCACCATCGTGGCCTTCACTACGTCGAGGACATTGTGGACGCCTCCCGAGACTGCGAGGGAAGCTCGTATGCGACCCGCCAGCATCGCGACCCCACGCAGCCTCAGCAAGAGTTCCGAAGAGTCGGAGAGGGGAAAAGTGCGCACGATCTCAAGCTCGGTGACGTCGATGTCTGCGCGATGGAAGCGGGTGAAGAGAGTAAGTCCGTCGATCCCCGCCGAGTCGAGCTGTGTCGCGAAATGCGCAAAGGCGGTGAACAGAGGCGAGAGTTTGACGGCGACAGGTATGCGCAATCCACTTTTTACACTTCGTACAATTTCGAGCATCCGTTTCTCGACCTCGGCCCCGCTCGCCTCGGGGTCGCTGGCAGCATGATAGAGGTTCAGCTCCAGCGCGTCGGCGCCCGCCTGCTCCAATAAGCGTGCGTATGAAGTCCAACCACCCAGGCTGTGACCGTCGAGCGCGGCGAACACGGGGACATCCACTGCGTCCTTTACTCGTCGCAGGTGCTCAAGGTACTCGTCCGGCCCAGGCGCCTGCTGAGGATCGGGAGAATAACTCGTGGCCTCGGCGAAGGAATCGTTATGGCTTTCGGAGTGGAAAAACGCAGAGATTTGTTCTTCCACGACCTCCTCCTCATACAGAGGACGGAGAATGAACGCGGCAGCTCCTGCATCTTCGAGCTGGCGAACCACACCGAGGTCATCGGTCAGGGGCCCAGAACCCACGATAAATGGGTGAGGCAACCGGAATCCAAGGTAGGTGGTGGCCAGGTTCATTTCATTTGCCCTCCGTGTCGGTCGAGTTCGGGGGACTCCGTCTGCAGGCGTTGGGGCTCCACCGCCGGCACGCTAATACCTGCCAACTGCTGGTAGACGATGTATCGACGTCGCGCCGCCTCCTGGGACTCTTGGATGAACTTCTTGTAGCGTTCGGGGTCGGCGCGCTCGATCACCCGAAATCGCGACTCGTTGCCCATGTAATCGGCCACGTTGATTTTTGGAGCACCATAGTCGAGGTGTAGGGGCGGCTCACCGTTGGCGAGCCGCACCGGATCGAATCGGTAGAGTGGCCAAACTCCCGAGTCTACCGCACGCTTCTGCTGTGCGGGGCCCTGAGCCATGTCGTAGCCATGGGCTATGCAGTGGCTATAAGCCACAATGAGCGATGGGCCGGAATAGCTATCTGCCTCCAGGAAGGCTTGCGCGGTCTGAGCCATCTTGGCCCCAAAAGCCACGCGGGCCACATAGACATGACCGTACATGGTAGCGAGGAGGCTCAGGTCTTTCTTCCCTACGGATTTTCCGGCGGCAGCGAACTTCGCGGCGGCGCCCAGCGGCGTCGCCTTGGACTGCTGTCCGCCAGTGTTCGAGTAGACCTCAGTGTCGAGGACCAGCACGTTCACATCGCGCCGGCTCGCGAGAACATGATCGAGGCCGCCGTAGCCGATGTCGTATGCCCCTCCATCACCACTGACCCGCCATACGCTTTTCTTCACCAGATAATCGGCAAGAGTATCGAGACGCAACGCCTCGGGGTCCTTCAATTCGCGAAGCCGCCTCCGCAGCGCCGCGACCCGCTCACGCTGAGCCGCGATGCCCGCCTCGCTTCCTTCGTTCGCTTCCAGTAACTCCGTGGCAAGGACATCGCCGACGTGGGGAGCCAGAAGCTTCACCAGGTGTCGAACGGCGGCCACTTGGGCATCGAGCGCAAGGCGGAAGCCAAAGCCAAACTCGGCGTTGTCCTCGAAGAGTGAGTTCGCCCAGGCGGGGCCCCGCCCTTCCTTGTTCGTTGTGTAGGGTGTTGTGGGCAGATTGCCCCCATAAATTGACGAGCAACCTGTGGCGTTGGCGATGAGCAACCGGTCGCCGAAGAGCTGGGTCAACAGCTTGAGGTATGGCGTCTCCCCGCAGCCTGCGCATGCGCCCGAATATTCGAAAAGTGGCTCCAGAAATTGCGAGGCCTTGTGGTCAAGCCGCACAACCTCAGTTCGCGGCAGCTCGGGCAGGTCTAGGAAAAAATCGTAATTGGCCCGTTCCGCCTCCAGCAACGGCGTCTTTGGCGCCATGTTGATCGCCTTGTGCTTGGGATTTGTACGGTCCTTTGCCGGGCAGACATTGACGCACAGGTTACAGCCGGTGCAGTCCTCTGGCGCCACCTGAATCGTGTACTGCCGGCCTTTGTATTCCTTCCCTCGGTAAGCGATGCCCTTGAATGTCGACGGTGGGTTGAGGAGTGCGCCCTCGTCATAAACCTTGGCCCGAATTGCGGCATGCGGACAGGCGAGCGCGCACTGGTTGCACTGAATGCAAATCTCCGGATCCCACACCGGGATCTCAGGGGCAAGGTTGCGCTTCTCCCACTTGGCCGTTCCAACGGGCCAGGTGCCATCCACGGGGAACGCGCTGACTGGGAGGAGATCGCCCTTGCCCGCCAGCATGACCGCCGTGACCTTCTGCACGAAGTCGGGCGCCCGCTCGGATACAACGGGTGGCCTCACGCGCGTGGCGCTCGCTCCGCCCGGAACTTTAACCTCGTGAAGGTTGGCCAAGGCTTGGTCTACCAGCTCGCAGTTTCGCCGCACCACCTCCGTCCCGCGCTTGCCGTACGTCTTTTCGATGGACTTCTTGATGTGCGCCACTGCCTCCTCGCGGGGAAGGATGCCAGAGATGCCGAAATAGCAAGTCTGCATGATAGTGTTGATGCGCCCGCCCATCCCCGCCTGCTTTGCGAGGGCATAGGCGTCGATGGTGAACAACCTGATTTGCTTCTCGATAAGCTGCTCCTGCATCTCTCGCGGCAAACAATCCCAGACCTGGTTGGCGGCGTAAGGCGCGTTCAGCAGGAAAACAGCTCCCTGAGCGGCGTGCTCAAGTACGTCAATCCTGTCCAGGAAGTTGAACTGGTGGCAGGCCACGAAGCTGGCCCGGTTTACGAGATAGGCGGAGCGGATAGGCCTTGAACTCGAGCGCAGGTGCGAGACCGTGATCGCACCCGATTTCTTGGAGTCATACACGAAGTAGCCCTGCACATGGCGCTCGGTTTCCTGGCCGATGATCTTGATGGAGTTCTTGTTGGCGCTCACGGTGCCGTCCGCGCCTAGACCGTAGAACAGCGCAGTGGTCACGTCCTCGCCCTCGCTGCGAAACGAACCGTCCCAGGCGAGTGACATGTGTGTCACGTCGTCGATGATCCCGACCGTGAAGTGGCGCTGGGGCACTTTCTTGTCGAACTCGTCGAATACGGCCTTGACCATTGCCGGAGTGAATTCTTTCGACGACAGGCCGTAGCGGCCGGCAAGGACGAGTGGCTCGGCCCTCAGGTGCGAGACCCCTTCGGCACGCGCTTCGGCGAGTGCGGTTATGACGTCGAGGTAAAGAGGTTCACCGAGAGACCCCGGCTCCTTGGTTCTATCGAGGACGGCAAGGCTCCGGACGCTCGCTGGTAGCGCGGCTAGGAAAG
>DAISKM010000180.1:0-6881 GCA_036820945.1 Pseudolabrys sp. | reverse complement strand
GAAGCTGATCGAGACGAAGGTGATGACGGGGTACCTGGCCGCGTCGAAGAAGTCCGGACCGCGGAGATGGGCGTCGCGGTCGGCATTGCTGGAGCGTTCAGCCATAGGATTCGCACTGAGACCTGTGGAACGAGACGTGTAGGGCAAAGACACCCCACCGGCCCGGCAAAAGATGCGGGGCCGTTCGGGCTTGCTGGTTGGAACGTAGTAAGAACGACTAGCCTTTGCCAGCCCGCCCCCGGAATCGCAGTTGAAAACCTGTGCGGGAATGATTAGAACATAACAGGAACGGAACCACAAGGCGCCGTTTCGGGGCAGCTCACCAGCGCGGCCCAAACCCCTGTGGATTAGGGGCAACGCGCTTGCCGTCCCCTTTGTGACGCTAATTCGCGAGGTCTAGGGTGGGTTTGTTTTTCATCGGGGCGCGTGCGGCACGTGGCCCTCAAACGGCGAGCGCCTAGCGGCTTCGGTTGAAGCGGCACACGCGCATCGCCACGCGGAGAGCATCATGGCAGGCAGCGTCAACAAGGTCATTCTCGTCGGCAATCTGGGCGCTGACCCGGAGGTAAGACGCACGCAGGACGGGCGTCCGATCGTCAATCTGAGAGTGGCAACGTCAGAGACCTGGCGCGACAAGAATACCGGCGAACGGCGCGAGAAGACCGAGTGGCATCGGGTCGTCATCTTCAGCGAAGGGCTGGCGAAAGTCGCCGAGCAATATCTGAAGAAAGGCTCGAAGGTTTATCTCGAGGGCTCTCTGCAGACACGCAAATGGCAGGACAAGGACGGGCAGGACCGTTATTCGACCGAGGTGGTGCTGCAGGGCTTCAATTCGGCGCTGACCATGCTCGACCGGGCCGGCGGCGGTGGCGCCGGTGCCGATAACGGCGATTTCGGTTCGCCCGGTCCTACGGCGTCGCGTGAGCGCAAGCCAGCGATGGCCGGCGCGGGTGGCAAGCACGACGACATGGACGACGAGATCCCGTTCTAACGCGGCTCTAGCCGTTCGTCCTCGCGAAAGCGGGGACCCAGTCAATCTGTTCGCGCCATGGAGGTTACTCTGGATTCCCGCTTACGCGGGAATGAACGGAGAGTTGTGGTTTGCCTGTATATTTTATTCCCAGAACCCCGCTTGCACGGGAGTGTACCAAAAATCCTCAAATAACTTGCCTCGACCTCTGTTCGGCTTGAATGGCCTGCGCCAGGTCGGGCCGGAAGCCCAAGTCGACCAATAATTTCGCGATCAAAAACATCGGACCGATCAGCAGGTGCATCGGATTGTCGAGCAGCGCCGGCTTGCGATGCTCGAACCGAGCATGCCCGAGGATCTGCAACGTCCAACCGATAATGAACAGGCTGGCGGCGAGAAGCCAGACGACCGTCGGGCTGGCATGGGTCGCGACAATGGCCGCGATCAAAAGAAGCGGGATGATACCAACGAGGAGCGCGAGCCCAACTCCTGCATCAAGCAGAATCCAGGCGGTGATCGCGGGTATGGCCAGCACGATCGCTGCATTCAGTGGAATGCCGATCAGGCTCAACCGCCACAGGCTGAGCGGCAGGACGACGGCAAGAAAGATAATCGGGATACCAAATATATGGGTCACGCGATTGCGCTCATCGCGATGATAGCCGGCATAGGCTGTCAGCTGCTGTCTGAAAAAGTCGTTCATGTTGCGTGAGCCGAACGACAGGTTGCGCCTGCGCTCACTTGCGCGTCAACAGCAATGAGATGGTCAGCGAACAGAATGCGAAAAATGTGATCACCGCATTCACCGCATGCGACAACTCCCACCGCCAACGCAGTTGTTCCCAATCGGCGGGGACCTGGGTCCAATTGTTGGTTGCCTGGTTGGCTGGAAAGGTGAAAGCAAAAAAGATCACAAGCGTCGCGACAAGACAGAGCCCGCCGATCAGCGCGAAGATCGAGGGCGCGCGCTGTGCGCGTATGAACAACGCAAGCGCAACGTTCGCAATTGCAGCTCCAATCAAAACGATCCCGAGCAGCGCCCAGCTGCGATAGACGCTCTGGGTAATAAAGTAGTCGCTTTCGCTCAGGCCAATCTTGTTCGGCAGGGCGAACAGGTGCGCGCCGCCGGGAACCAATGCCAGTGCGGTCAGCACCATAGCGACGAATTGCAGAAGTCTCACATCAACCTCGAAAGTTGACCCGCCCGGGATAGACAACGACGCTGCGCTTGCGAGGGTTCCTGAAGGTCCTCGAGGCGGCACATCAGCCCGACATCGCTGCGCGCACGCCATCGATCACGTATTGAACCGCGAGCGCCGCAAGTAGCACGCCAAGCAGGCGCGACGCCACGACATTCGCGGTCACTCCGAGCCATTTGGCAATACGAGCTGCGAGCGAAAAAACCACAAAGCAGAGCGCAAGGACGATGACAATGACTGCGAGAAGGATCGTGAGACGCGTGGAATCGCCCTCACGGCTGGCGAGCAGAATCGTTGCCGTGATTGCGCCCGGACCTGCCATTAACGGAATGGCGAGCGGGAACGCAGCGATGTTGCGAACGTGCTCTTCGACGGCCTGTTCGGCCTGTTGCGACTGACGCACGATCCGAACGCCAAAAACCATTTCGGAAGCGATCGAGAACAGCAGCAATCCACCCGCGATGCGGAACGCGGGCAGGCCGATCGAGAGCGTGCGCAACAACCAGTCGCCGATCAGCGCGCTGCCGGCGAGAATAGAGGCAGCGATCAGCGTGGCACGAAGCGCGACGTTGCGCCGCGCGCTCTCAGGCAGACCATGCGTGATCGCCAAATAGGAAGGTATGAGGCCGATCGGATCGACGACGACGATCAGCGTGACAAGCGCCGAGATGAAAAATTCGACCGGCATGCGCGGTGCCTAGGCTACCACAGGCTCTGGGTCGTGCTTTCGTCGGCACGATCGTGCCGGCGCGAGGCCACAGTCATTTCTGAGCAAGCGGAATCGTCGACCATGTCCGAGGTGACGAATTGCAAATTTTTTGAGCTTGGTTGGCGCATACCATTGGCGCAATTTTGGAACTTGCTCCCTAATATAAGCCATTGATTAAACTGATGAAAATACCCTGTATGGCGCCGCATTTCAATTGGCAAAACAGCGCTGAATCAGCTAAAAAGTCGCGACTAAAAATTCCACGCAGGACCTTGTCTTGGCCGACACCGAACCTCCGAAATCGGGGGACGCATCGCCGTCCGATGTGCGCCCCGTTTCCATCACCGAGGAGATGAAGCGCAGCTATCTCGATTACGCGATGAGCGTAATCGTGTCGCGTGCCCTGCCTGATGCGCGCGACGGCCTCAAGCCGGTGCATCGGCGCATTCTTCACTCGATGAACGAGCAGGGCCACACGCCCGACAAGAAGTATGTCAAGTCGGCGCGCGTAGTCGGCGACGTGATGGGCAAATATCACCCGCACGGCGACCAGGCGATCTACGACGCCTTGGTGCGCATGGCGCAGGATTTCTCCATGCGCCTGATGCTGATCGACGGGCAGGGCAATTTCGGCTCGGTCGATGGCGATCCGCCGGCGGCCATGCGCTATACCGAATGCCGGCTGGCGCAGTCGGCGATGGCGCTACTCGACGACATCGACAAGGACACCGTCGCCTTCCAGGAGAATTACGACGGAAGCGAGAAAGAGCCGGTGGTGCTGCCGGCGCGCTTCCCGAATTTGCTGGTCAACGGCGCCGGCGGCATCGCGGTCGGCATGGCCACGAATATCCCGCCGCATAATCTCGGTGAGGTCGTCGATGCCGCCACGGCGCTGATCGACAATCCGGCGCTCACCATCGACGATCTGATCAAGATCGTGCCGGGTCCGGATTTTCCGACCGGCGGCATTATCCTCGGCCGCGACGGTATCCGCTCGGCTTATAAGGAAGGCCGCGGCTCGATCGTGATGCGCGGCAAGGTCGAGGTCGAGACCATCCGCAAGGAACGCGAAGCCTTCATCATCACCGAAATTCCGTATCAGGTGAACAAGGCCACGATGGTCGAGCGCATTGCCGAACTAGTGCGCGAGAAGAAAATCGACGGCGTTGCCGATCTGCGCGACGAGAGCGACCGACAAGGATACCGCGTCGTGGTCGAGCTTAAGCGCGAGGCGGTGCCGGACGTTGTCCTCAACCAGCTCTATCGCTTTACGCCTCTGCAATCTTCGTTCAGCGCGAACATAGTCGCGCTCGACGGCGGCCGTCCTTTGGTGATGACACTGAAGGACCTGCTGAGCGTCTTTATCGCCTTTCGCGAAGAGGTGGTGTCGCGGCGCACCAAGTACCTGCTCGGCAAGGCGCGCGACCGCGCCCACGTGTTGGTCGGCCTTGCCATAGCGGTCGCCAATATCGACGAAGTCATCAAGCTTATCCGCGCCGCCAAGGATCCAAATGCGGCGCGTGATGCCTTGATGGCGCGTGACTGGCCCGCCAAGGACATGGCTTCGATGGTGACGCTGATCGATGATCCGCGCCACAAGGTCACACCCAAGGGTACGACCAAGCTTTCCGCCGAGCAGGCGAAGGCCATCCTCGACCTGCGTCTGCAGCGGCTGACCGCGCTTGGCCGCGACGAGATCAAGGAGGAGCTCGACAAGCTGGCGGCCGAAATCGCCGATTATCTCGACATCCTGCGCTCGCGCTCGCGCATGCAGGAGATCATCAAAAAAGAACTTGCCGACGTGAAAAAAGAGTTCGCGACACCGCGGCGGACTGTGATCGCGGAAGCGACCGGCCAGGTTGACGAAGAAGATCTCATTACACGCGAGGACATGGTGGTTACGGTCTCCCACCAGGGTTACATAAAGCGCGTGCCGCTTTCGACCTATCGCGCACAGCGGCGCGGCGGCAAGGGCCGCGGCGGCATGCAGGTCCGCGAAGAAGATTTCGTGTCGCGGCTATTCGTTGCCTCGACGCACGCTCCGGTTCTGTACTTTTCCTCGCGCGGCAAGGTCTACAAGGAAAAGGTCTGGCGGCTCCCTATTGCGGCGCCGCAAGCGCGCGGCAAGGCGCTGATCAATATTCTTCCCTTGCAGCAGGGTGAGACGATCACAACAATCATGCCGCTGCCCGAGGATGAGACGACCTGGGGCGAACTTGACGTCATGTTCGCCACCACCAGCGGCACGGTCCGGCGCAACAAGCTGTCGGATTTTGTCGACGTGCGCCCCTCCGGCATCATTGCGATGAAGCTCGAGAACGGCGAGTCCATCGTCGATATCCAGATCTGCACGGAAAAAGACGATGTGCTGCTCACTGCCAATGGCGGCCAGTGCATTCGCTTCCCTGTGCCGGAGGTTCGCGTGTTCCAGGGCCGGACGTCGCGCGGCGTGCGCGGCATCACGCTGGCCGATAAGGACCACGTGATCTCGCTGTCGATCTTGCGCCACATCGATGTCACGGCGGAGGAGCGGGCCGCATATCTCAAGCGCGCCAGCGCCATTCGCAGGGGAGGGGCAGCCGAGGAGGAGGCGGACACCGATACAGAAGAAACGGTCGGCGCCATCGAACTTGGCGAGAAGCGTTATGTCGACCTGTCTGCCGCCGAGCAGTTTGTGTTGACGGTATCCGAACGCGGCTATGGCAAACGCACGTCGTCTTACGAGTACCGGACGACCGGCCGCGGCGGCAAAGGCATCGTCGCGATGTCGCTGACAAAGAAGACCGGCAAGATCGTCGGCTCGTTCCCGGTCGAGGAAGCTGACCAGGTGATGCTGGTCACCGATGCGGGCAAACTGATCCGTACGCCAGTGTCAGGCATCCGCATCGCCGGACGCTCGACGCAGGGCGTGATCGTGTTGAACACCGCCGAAGATGAGCGGGTGGTCTCCGTCGAGCGCCTGAGCGAGGAGGGTGAAGAGGAAGAGTAACCTCAGGCCTCGCCAGCAGCATGAACTACCACCTCTTTTCCGCCTTCCTGCTGATCACTTTCGTCCTGGTGATCGTACCGGGGCCGATCGTCACCCTGGTCATCGCCACCGAGGCCACACGCGGCATTGGCGCCGGCTTGCTGACTGCGGCCGGCTCTACGCTCGGCAACGCCTTATTGCTCGCCTGCATCGCGCTCGGGTTGAACTGGATCCTGAAGACTTCTTCTGACGTGTTTGAGGTTATGCGCTGGGTTGGCGCGGCTTACCTGGTCTGGCTGGGCATTCAGTCGTGGCGGCATGCAGGCGGCACCGGTGAGGCCGTGTCGCCGCGCGGCCATGTATACCTGTGGCGCGGCTTTGCGGTGGCGATAACCAATCCCAAAACCATCGCGTTCTTCACAGCGTTTCTGCCGCAATTTGTCGATCCGAATTTGCCGGTCGGATATCAGCTTGCGGTAATGTGCATCATTTCGGTCGCGATGGCCGTGGTCACGGACGCGGGCTGGACGATTGCCGCCGGTGCGAGCCGAAAATTGTTCCTGAAGCGGGCGCCGGCGCGATGGCTCGGCCGGCTGTCGGGCGTGGCACTGATCGGCGGCGGCGTGTGGCTGTCGTTGGCGCGTCGGTCGGGATAGCGGGCGTAGCCGGCTTCAGGAACTCGGTGCAGAAACGCTGGACTGCTCGGCAGCGCCGGACCCTCGGGTTCCGGTGGCTCGATGTCAGCCCGCGCCCGCTGGACGAAGAACAAGGCAGCCATTGGCGTTGAGCGACTTGCCTTGGCGTGACGTCGCGGGCTCTTAGATTGGCTAACGGCAATCAAAAAACTGAAAAACAACCCCATGCAAAGTAGAGAACAACCCATGCAAAGTCGTGAGGGCCGCTATGACTCTTTTTTAGCGAAATGATCTTTATTTTGATCCTAGAGCTACTAACTAAAATTATTCGGTCATCAAAGACCCGAACGCGTACCGCGTAGCGTACCCCGTTGAAACGAGTACAGCAGCGAGGAGCGTT
>DAISKM010000179.1:0-6918 GCA_036820945.1 Pseudolabrys sp. | reverse complement strand
GTATATGACCGTTGCGGGCGGCGCATTGCGTTATGATTTGGCGGCACAAATCGAGAGCCGGATTCGTCCGGCGACGTTCCACATCATGTATGGTCAGTCGGAGGCGACGGCCCGGCTGGCATCACTGCCGCCACAAGAACTTCACGCTCGTCCAGGTTCGATCGGAAGGCCAATATCCGGCGTCGAGCTAGCCGTTATGGACGAGGTAAGTCGCGAACTGCCAGCAGGCTCTACCGGGATGCTTTGTGCTCGCGGCGCGAACGTGATGCTAGGTTACTGGCAGGATGAGAAGGCCACAGCCGAAGTGCTCAGTGGCGACGGCTGGCTGCGAACAGGCGATCTCGCGCGTCGTGATGAAGATGGATTTTTCTATTTGCAGGGGCGCGCCAACCTGCTGGTCAAGATTCAGGGGCATCGCGTGCATCCAGCGGAAATCGAGAGGTTCGTTGAAGGGGATTTTCCTCACACATGCGCGGTTGCAGTGCCTATGACCCGCGGCGACGAAGTCCGATTCGTCCTGTTCCTGGCCCCACGCGACGATCGGCCAATCGATGTGACGAAGATACGCGCGACCTGCCAGCGCGAACTTCCCTCTTACAAGCAACCTTTGTATTACGAAGTGCTTGAGCGTTTTCCTCTCACTTCGGGTTACAAGATCGATCGCGAAGCGCTCGCCCGCCTTGCACCCGGCGCTGGAAGTCCGCGCCGGGTCCAGACAGATGATATTGTGACTCAATGACGATAAATCGAAAAAAACTTGAAGATGATCTGATGCACTTCGTGCGATCGCGAAGCCCGCGTCATGCGGCGGCAAGTCCCCAAATGGACTTGCTGGAGAGCGGCTTGCTTGATTCTCTGCTGCTTGTTGACCTGATTTTCCAAATCGAAGAATCGTACGGCGTGCGTTTCGACAGCGATCAGGTCAACCCCTCGAACTTTCGCACTGTCGAGGATATTGTCGGCGTTGTGCTAGGCCAACTTCCAATGCCGCAGCCGCAAGCGGACTGACCCGGATACGATTTCGCCACCTCCCTAGCCTCAAGGCGAATAGACCATGAAGTGGCCCCTGGTTCGGCGTCCGGTTCCCCAATCCCAGGTCCCGCTATACAACCGGTTTTATCTGCATGCCTCCAGGGCAAGCCAGGTCGATCCGACATTGGTCTGGGGAACAGAGATTGATGCTGATGCTCTGCGGGCGTTTTTGCACGAACGGAATCGACATGGGCGAGTAGTTCTGACTGCTGCGCACGCACTGATACGCGCGGCCGCGCTGGCTCTCGAGCAGTTCCCCGAAATAAACGCGCGTTTGGTTGGACGCCGCATATACCCATTTCGCGAGATAAACATTCGCATGGCATTTTTTCATCGTCGAAATTCCGAAATGGATCTACTGCTCATTGAGAATGCAAATCTAAAAAGTCTCGAGCGGATTGGCCTTGAGATTTGGCAGAGATTGCTGCAGGCGGGCCGAGGCGAAGGAGGGCGCGACCGGGATCTGGCCCGCTTTCGCCGAATCCCATCCTTCTGGTTCCGTCAGATCGTGCGCCTATACGGTTTTCTGGACCGCCATTTCCGGTTGCCGACGCTTGGCCGAATCGATGCCACGCGAGCAGGTAGCGTGATGGTGAACGACCTGTCGTTCACCGGAGCCCCACCGATGCGCATGTACAAGCCAACCCGATTCCCGGACAGATCGGACGCGTTCAATCTTACATTAGGACCAATAGAGCCCAAAGTTGTCGCGCGTTCGGATCAGTTTGCATCGGTGAATGTAATGCCTCTTTTCCTGCGCGCGGATCACCGTCTGGCGGACGCGCAGCAAGTTGGCCGATTTCTCGGCGCGGTACGTGAGCTCTTGAGCCATCCGGAACGACTTGCCGGAGGATATTTCGAAATCGCCGACATCGACCGCATCGTCGACGCAAAGCGAAAATAGCGAATAAATCCAAACTTAATCTGATGCGGTCCTGACCGGTGCAAGGCGCAATGATCAGACTTGGGATTATAGGACTGGGCTGGTGGGGCAAGCAGATTGCGATTTGTCTTACAGGTAGCCCACGCTTCAAAATCGTAGCGGGCTGCGATATCGACACGGCGATGGCCGCGCCTTTCGCTGCGGAAAAGAAATTTGATCTTGTTAGCGACTACAAGACATTGCTCGCCCGCTCCGATGTTGATGCCGTTGCGATCGTAACCCCTCACCTACTTCACGAAGAAATGGCTGTCGCCGCGTTTGCCGCCGGCAAGCATGTCTTCTGCGAGAAGCCACTTGCCCTGACGACGGCCAGTGCCGAACGCATCATCGCTGCGTGCAAAAAGGCTGGTGGCGTGCTGGGCATCGGTCATGAACGCCGCTTCGAGCCCGCAATGGAAGAGATGCGTCGTCTGTTCGAGAGCGGCGCCTTGGGGCGGGTGCTGCATCTGGATGCAAACGTCAGCCACAATAATTTTCGCAAAATGGAGCCATCGAACTGGCGGCGCGACCCCAGCCAAGCGCCGGCGGGCGCGTGGACTGCTCTCGGCATTCACCTCGGCGACATGTTTGTGTCTCTTGCGGGGAAGCCGGTCCGGGTGACCGCACGCACGGCATCGCAGATCTTTTCTGCACCGGGGGAAGATTTTGTCAGCGCCGAGATTGAGTTTGAAAATGGCGCCCGCGGCCGGATCACCTGCCTGTCCACGCCTCCATTTTATGGACGCTTCACGATCGTCTGCGACCGGGGTTGGGTTGAGGTCCAGGAAGGCGGAAATGTCGACAAGGGCATTCCATCGACTTTCGTATACTGCGCTCCTGACGGCAGCAGGCAGAGCCGCAATTTCGAGCATACGAACACGGTGCGGATGAACTTCGAGGCATGGGCGGATGCCATTGAGCACGGGACGCCTTACCGTTTCACGATCGAGCAACTCCTCGCCAATACCGCATTCTAGATGCCGTCAAACGTTCGGCTGCAAACGACGGACAGTCCATTCGACTGTGAGTGGCCAAGTTCCAGTCTGTTCTCGAAATCTGTCGCCGTTTGCGCTAGACCCACGCCGCATGCAGAGCGAAAAAGAACAGGTTGCACTTTCTTCGATCATCGCTTCGGCCGGACTGACCGTAGCCAAAGCAATCGTCGGCTTTACCACCGGTTCGCTGGCGATCCTGTCGGAGGCTGGCCATTCGCTTATTGATCTCGGCGCCACCGTGATGACCTATGTCGCCGTGCGTATTTCGGGCAAGCCAGCGGATGAAGAACACCACTACGGGCACGGCAAGGTAGAGGCGGTTTCGGCGCTTGCCGAAACCGCTTTGCTGTTTCTGCTCTCCGGCATCGTAATCTGGGAAGCCATTAAGCGACTTACACAGCATGAAGATCATGTCGTCGAGGCCACAATCTGGGCCTTCGGCGTCATTATCGTTTCTATCGTGGTTGATTTTTTCCGGGCACGCGCGCTCGCGCTTACGGCAGAAAAGACTTCGAGCCACGCACTGGAAGCAGATGCGTTGCACTTTTCGTCCGATCTATGGTCCTCCCTCGCTGTTTTGATCGGTCTCTTTGGAGTCTATTTCGGATTGCCTTGGGCAGACTCGGTGGCGGCACTCGTCGTAGCAATTTTGGTCTGCGTGGCGGGTTGGCGCCTGGGGAGACGAACGGTCGATACCCTCACCGATGTCGCGCCGCCCGGTGCCGCGGAAAAGATCACGACCATTGCCGCACGCGTGCCAGGCGTGGTCCGTGTAGAGCAAGTTCGCGCACGTGCCGTCGGCGAGCAAACCTTCATCGATCTTCGCCTAGCAGTGAGTCGCACTCTGCCGCTTGATCGTGTCAACGCTGTCAAGGAAAACGTAGCGGCGGCGCTTCGCGAGCGCATCCCGGGGGCCGAACCGATTGTGACCACCGATCCTGTTGCCCTGGACAACGAAACCGTTCTTGACCGGATCATGGTCATCGCACGCAACCGCGCGCTCGCCGTTCATCACGTGACGGTCCATGAACTCAAGGACAAGTTGGCGGTTTCGCTGGATCTAGAAGTGGACGGAAAGCTTTCGCTGGTTGCCGCGCACGATATGGCCGATGGCCTGGAGGGTGCCATCGCGACCGAGCTCGGTCCGCACGTCGAGGTTGAAACCCACATAGAGCCGTTGGAGCCTCAGGACGCAGCGGGCCGCGAGGCGCCGCCGGAACGGGTCAAAGCGGTGGAGATTGCACTATCCGAACTCGCGGCCAAAGGGCGCAACATCCGCGACATCCATAATGTTCGCGTGCGCGAAACCGATGAGGGTGAGATCGTCAATTTTCACTGCCGGGTAGATCCGCGGTTGAGCGTACAGAGCGTGCACGAGGACGTTGATGCTTTGGAACGGGCGCTGAAACAGCGGTCGCCGCCAATCAAGCGCGTCATTGGCCACGCCGAACCCATGCGCTGAGTGCGGTTTATGGAATGAGTACCGCAGCACCCTGCAAACGCCTGCATGGTCTGCATCATTCATTCTTCCAATTGCGAGCCTGACACTTTAGATCAACTCCCATGCGCACCGATATTGCCCAGCCAGTTCACCTGAAAGACTACCGCCCGCCTGATTGGCTGGTGGAAACTGTACGGCTTGACGTCTCATTGCATCCCACCGCGATAAAGGTCCGTGCGACGCTCGCGCTCAAGCCCAACCCCAACACCGCGTCTGCGCCGCTGATCCTGGATGGTGATGACTTGTCGCTGGTGTCACTCCGGCTCAATGGGAATCCCCTGCCGGCCGACAGCTATGTGTCGAGCTCTGACAGCCTTACGATTCCGCAGCCTCCGAATGTGCCATTTACGCTCGAAATTGAGACGATCGTGGATCCATCGGCCAATACCCAGCTCTCGGGCCTTTATCGCTCGAACGGAACCTATTGCACGCAATGCGAAGCCGAAGGCTTTCGCCGCATCACTTATTTTCCCGATAGGCCGGATGTTATGGCCATCTACACGACGCGCATCGAGGCCGATAAACGAGACACCCCTGTCCTGCTCTCGAACGGTAACCTCGTTGAAAGCGGAGAGGTGCAAGGCGGACGGCATTTCGCGGTCTGGCACGATCCGCATCCGAAACCGTCGTACCTCTTCGCGCTGGTAGGTGGCGACCTGGCCTGCGTCGAGGACCGGTTCCTCACAATGTCGGGGCGCAACGTGACCCTGCGCATCTATGTGGAGCATGGAAAGCAGGACCGCACCGCGTACGCGATGGATTCGCTCAAACGTGCAATGCGCTGGGATGAAGAAGTCTTCGGTCGCGAATACGATCTCGATATTTTCATGATCGTCGCTGTGTCCGATTTCAATATGGGGGCGATGGAAAACAAGGGCTTGAATGTCTTCAACGACAAATACGTCCTGGCCAGTCCGGATACGGCGACTGATGCGGATTTTGCGCATATCGAAGCAGTCATTGCGCACGAGTATTTCCATAACTGGACCGGCAACCGGATTACGTGCCGCGATTGGTTTCAGCTCTGCCTAAAGGAGGGCCTGACGGTTTTTCGCGATCAGGAATTCTCGGCCGACATGCGGTCGCGCGCGGTCAAAAGGATCGCGGACGTTCGCAGTCTGCGTGCGACACAGTTCATCGAGGATGCGGGGCCTCTGGCCCATCCGGTCCGACCTGAGACATACAAGGAAATCAATAACTTCTATACGACGACGATCTACGAAAAAGGTGCCGAGTTGGTGCGGATGGTGCGCACCTTGATCGGCCCGAAAAAATTTCGCGCCGGCATGGATCAGTATTTCCTCCGCCATGACGGCGAAGCTGCCACTGTCGAGCAGTTCATTCAATGCTTCGCAGAAGCCAGCGGACAGGACCTCAGTCAGTTTATGCGCTGGTATAGCCAAGCCGGAACCCCAGAAGTCACCGTCCACGGCCACTTCGACGTGGCGCGCAAGAGTTATCTTCTCGAATGCAGGCAAGTCGTGCCGGCTACGCCGGGGCAGCCGATCAAGGAGCCAATGGTCATCCCCCTGTCGCTTGGCCTTCTTGGCAAAGACGGGCGTGATCTCCCGCTCAAGCCGTCGACAGGCGAGCTGCTCACCAGGGGAACCCTGGTTCTGACCGACGAGGTGGCGTCCTTCGAACTGGCTGACGTGAAAGACCGACCCGTCCTTTCGGTCAATCGAGAGTTCTCGGCGCCGGTCAAGATCATCAGCGACCTAAGTCCCGATGACCTCGCCTTTCTCGCCGCTCACGACAGCGATCCGTTCAACCGCTGGCAAGCTTTGCAAACAATCTCGGCACGACTTCTTATTGAGAACGTGGAAGCCTCGCGAGCCGGTCGCGCAATGCGCATTGACGACCGGCTGATGGTCGCACTGGCAAATATTCTCAATGATCCCGGACTGGAGCCCGCTTTTGTTGCCTTGGCTTTGGTGCCACCCGGCGAAGCCGATATTGCCCGCGACATCGGCCGGGACGTCGATCCGGACGCGATCTTTCGTGCCCGTTCTGCGCTGCGCGCCGCGATTGGCGAGCGGCTTGCCCCTCAACTCAGCGAGCTCACCGGCCGACTTTACACTGCCGGCGGCTATTCGCCTGACGCCAGGAGTGCCGGGCGCCGCGCGCTACGCAACGTCGCCCTTGATCTTATGGCGGCGACAGGAAAATCCACGGAAATTGCCCGCGCGCACCAGCAGTATGCCACCGCGGATAACATGACTGATCGCATGGCCGCGCTTGCGACATTGTCACTTCATGACGTTGTGGAGCGCCAGCAGGCCCTCGACGATTTCTATGCACGCTATTCGTCTGATGCCCTCGTCGTGGACAAATGGTTCTCCCTGCAGGCGGCTGTTCCGGAACCAGGTGCCCTTGACAAGGTGCGGAGCCTCACCGCGCACCCCGCCTTCTCTCTCGCCAATCCAAACCGGGTCCGTGCGCTGATCGGCGCTTTTGCACAAGGCAAT
>DAISKM010000178.1:0-6947 GCA_036820945.1 Pseudolabrys sp. | reverse complement strand
CCGGTGCGGCCGTGGTTGAAGGCATAAGCCGTGGCTGCCGCGCGGCCGGGTGCGGTCTGATCGGCGGCGAGACGGCGGAGATGCCGGGCGTGTACCAGGGCGAAGACTATGACCTCGCTGGCTTCGCGGTTGGGGCCGTTGAGCGCGACGCAGTCCTGCCGCGCGGCGACATTGCCGACGGCGATGTTATCGTCGGGCTGACGTCCTCAGGGCTGCATTCCAATGGCTATTCCTTGGTGCGCAAGGTCGTCGAAAGAACCGGTCTGTCATGGACCGCCCCCGCGCCGTTCATGCCCAAACAAAGCCTCGGCGACGCAATTCTCACCCCGACGCGCATTTATGTGAAAGCGTGTCTCGCAACGATCAACGAATCTAAGGCGGTGAAGGGGATGGCGCATATCACCGGCGGCGGATTTCCCGACAACATTCCGCGCGTTCTGCCGAAAGGACTCGGCGCGCGCATTGATCTTGCGCGCGTGCCGGTGCTGCCCGTATTCCAATGGCTGGCGCGCGAAGGAGGGATCGCCGAAAATGAAATGCTGCGAACCTTCAATTGCGGGATTGGAATGGTCGTTATCGTCTCGCCCGAACGTGCTGATGCGGTTACGAGGATGTTCGCCCGCGCGGGCGAAACGACTGTGAGGCTTGGCAGCATCATCAAGAGGCCCAGCGACGACCGGGTCATTTACGACGGACAACTCGATCTCGGGTGAGATATGAGTCGAAAGCGCGTAGCGGTTCTCATTTCCGGCCGCGGATCGAACATGGCGGCATTGATTGAGGCCGCCAAAGATAAAAAATACCCCGCTGAAATCGTGCTGGTAATTTCCAACCGCCCTGATGCCGGCGGTCTTTTGGTTGCACAGGCCGCCGGCATAGCCACAGCGGTCGTCGATCACACCCAATTCGGCAAGGATCGCACTGACTTCGAGCGGGCTGTGCAAGCGCTGCTTGAAAAGCATCGCATCGATCTGGTCTGCCTTGCGGGTTTCATGCGGCTGCTCACCCCCGACCTCGTGACCAAATGGCCCCTGCGCATCTTGAATATTCACCCGGCCCTGCTGCCCGCCTTTAAGGGCCTCGATACGCACAACCGGGTGCTCCAGGCGCGTGCCAAAATTCACGGCGCCACCGTGCATTTCGTGGCCCCGGAATTGGATTCCGGACCGATCATCGCGCAAGGCGCGGTCGCCGTGCGGCCAATTGACAGCGAAGAGACACTCGCCATGCGCGTGCTCGAGGTCGAGCACCGGATCTATCCATTGGCCCTGAAGCTGGTAGCGGAAGGCCGGGTTAATGTCGAAAATGGCCGCTGCCTGATAGACGGCATCCCCGTCGCAGACGGCACAGATCTTGTTCCAGACGACGTCAGCTGAATTTTTTTCGCGCTGCAAAAAGCGCACAAAGTGAATTCACTCCCGGGCGCGGTGATTATAGACTTGGTTCGGACGGACCAGGGCCGCCACACGAGCGGCACAAGCAACGAGGGGGACACCATGGCTGGCAGAGGCGAGGCAAAACTTCTCTATCCGCAACTGGGATCGTTTTACGGAACCTGGGGCGATATTTCCTACACGCTGGTGCGCATTGTCGTCGGCGTAATCATGGTCGTGCACGTATGGGGCAAGTTCAAAGTCGGCGCGAGCGCCGTCGCCGCCAATGCGATGACGAAATACGGACTCGAGCCCGCGCTGGGATTTGCTTATGCAGCGATGTTCCTTGAATCGGTCGGCGGCGTTTGCCTTATCATCGGCTTGTTCACGCGCTTTTTTGCGGCGGCGCTGGCAATCGAAATACTGATCGCGCTGTTTGCAGCCCACTGGGCCCGCGGCTTCCTGGTTAGCCAGGGCGGCTACGAGTTTGTCTTGCTGCTGGGCGTGGTGTGTTTTGCGATGGCTATCCGCGGAGGCGGGCCATACTCGGTCGACAACGCGATCGGTAAAGAGCTCTAGGCAACCCTTGGCACTGAAGGCGGAGCGCGGGCGTCAGGCCCGCGCTTTTCGCATCCAGACCCTGTTGTCGTGAAAGGCAGCGCCGCCATAGGGCGCAATCGGATCAGCGCCGGTAAGAGTATTGATTCCGCAACCGTCGGCATAGGCTGAATTCGGCCAGATCGATTCGGCAATCAAAACCCCGCGGTGCACGCCCGCAAAAAGCCGCGCATGAAGACGGACCTCGCCGCGTCTGTTGCCGAGTACGACATAGTCTCCCTCCCCGATTCCATGCATACGCGCGTCATCGGGATGAACCATCACCGTGGGTCTCCGCTCTTGCTCCAGCGAGGTCGGCGTCTCGTTGAATGTTGAGTTTAAAAAGCCCCGCGCAGGCGAGGTTGCTAGCCGGAACGGATGCTCCATGTTGGACTGTTCGATCGAAGTCCAGTGATCCGGCAGCGGCGGCATCTCGTCGACCGGGCCGCTTCGGCAGGGACTACGGAACGGCACGTTCGGCCAATCCGGTTTGAAACGAAATCGCCCGTCCGGCCATGGAAATCCGTCAAGATAATGCGACTGGCGGAACGGAGGCTGGCAATCAAGCCAGCGATTGGCGGCGAGCTCGGCGAACGTTCCACGCTTGGATACCCGCAGCATCTGATCGATCAGGTCGCGCGGGCTCATCTCGAATCCACGGTGGTCGGCCCCAAGGCGTTTGGCGAGCGCGCAAATCACTTCGTGATTGTTGCGGCATTCGCCCGGCGGCTCGACCAGTTTGGGTCCGAGAATGAGATATTGGTGCCCACCTCCGCGATAAATATCGTCGTGCTCGAGGAAGGTCGTCGCCGGAAGCACCACATCTGCCATCTGAGCCGTCTCGGTCATGAACTGCTCATGAACGCAGACGAACAGACCCTCGCGGGCAAAGCCTTCCTTGACCTTGTTCTGATCGGGCGCAACCGAGACCGGATTGGTGTTCTGGATGATCAACGCCTGAACGGGACCACCGCCTTGCAGCGGTTCTCGTTCGCCGGTCAGAATCCCACCGATGCGCGACTGGTCAAGCATGCGCACCGAGCTGTCACGAACGTCGAGGCCCTCGATCAAGGTCTTGTCGAGTTGAAAAATGTCGGCGCTGATATGAAACGCGCCGCCCCCTTCGTACTGCCACGCTCCCGTCACGGCGGGAATGCAACTCGCCGCGTGCATATTTGCCGCACCGTTGCG
This sequence comes from Pseudolabrys sp., assembly GCA_036820945.1. Classification (GTDB taxonomy): domain Bacteria; phylum Pseudomonadota; class Alphaproteobacteria; order Rhizobiales; family Xanthobacteraceae; genus Pseudolabrys. The sequence continues at coordinate 3,786 of DAISKM010000178.1, read as the reverse complement.
CGACCGCGAGAAGCCGTAGCCCAATCGGAAAAAGACGCGCTTGCGCTCGCCGATCAACCGCGCGAATTCCTCAATGGTCGCGACCGGGGTGCCAGTGATTGCCGAGGCCCAGGCAGGATCGCGGGCACGAAGATGTGCCTCCAGTTCTCGTGGCGCGTCCGTGTATTTCTCCAGATATTGCCAATCGGCTTTCCCATCGCGGAACAGGCAGTGCATGACTGCACAAGCGAGTGCACCATCCGTTCCCGGCTTCACCAGCACCGGCAAGTCTGCCTGCTGCATGGTGCCGTTCATGTAGATGTCCACAACGGCGATTTTCGCACCGCGTTCTTTGCGCGCGCGCACCGCATGCGTCATCACGTTGACCTGGGTGTTGACCGCATTGGTGCCCCAGATCACGACCAGATCGGACTTGGCCATTTCGCGCGGATCGACACCCGCTATACGCCCGACCCCCGCCGCGAATCCGGCATAGGCCGGATTGACGCAAATGGTTGAGTGAAAGCCGGAATATTTCTTGATGTGGCGCAAGCGATTGATGCCATCGCGCATCACCAGGCCCATTGTGCCGGCGTAATAATAGGGCCAGACACTCTCGGCGCCGTAACGTTGCTCGGCCTGGACGAATTTTTCTGCGACCAGATCAAGCGCGTCGTCCCAGGAGATTTTCTCGAATTGCCCCGACCCTTTTTCTCCCTTGCGCCGCAAGGGATGCAGGAGCCGTTGGGCGTGATGCTCCCGCTCGGCGTAACGCGCCACTTTCGCGCAGATCACTCCTGCCGTGTAGTCGTTGTCTTTCGCGCCATGCACGCGACCGATTGTGCGCTCGTCGAGCAATTCAACTTCGAGCGCGCAGGTCGACGGGCAATCGTGCGGACAGGCCGAATAGCCGATCCGCTTTGCCTTTGGGAGACGGACGGTCTGATTCATCACGCTCCCATTATAGCCGATCAGCCTACGCTTTGCTTTCCGCCTGCACTTTTGATCGCCGCCACAGGCCCCCGACCACAAGAACCAGTACTGCGCCGATGATTGCGGAGGCAATCTCGACCTGGTGCGCGACGGCAGGGCCATAATTGGCCTTCAGCCAGCCTTCGACCACCGGATCCGTGGCAATGACCTCGCCAACGATCCAGCCGAGCAGTGCGGCGCCGGCCCAGACCAGGATCGGGAAGCGATCCAGCAGCGACATGATCAAGGCCGCTCCCGCAACGATCAAGGGAATGCTGATGGCAAGGCCAATCACCAGCAGAGCCATGTTGCCGCCCGCAGCGGCCGCGATGGCGATGACATTGTCGAGACTCATGATGATATCGGCGATGGCAACGATGCGCACAGCGCGCCAGAGATGCTCCGCCGCTTCGGCCTCGCTCTCGTCGGGATCATCCGGGACCAGCAACTTAGCGGCGATATAAAACAGTGCGAGCCCACCAACGATCTTCAGATAGGGCAGCGTCATCAACGAGGCGACGATCCCGGTAAAGATAACGCGGAGTCCGACGGCAACGCCCGCCCCCAAAATCATGCCCCAGACGCGCTGCCGGTGTGGCAAGCCACGACAGGCCATAGCAATGACCACCGCGTTGTCCCCGGACAACAGGATGTTGATCCACATGATCTTGGCGAGAGCGACCCAGAATTCGGTGTGGCCTATGTCGCTCCAGCCGGCACTGATCATTGACCACCAACCAGCCGGATCCAGTAACTGAGCCATCGAACCCACTTTCGTTTCCTTCCCCTGCGTTTGGCGCACCCTGCGCACAGTTCGCGCCGGTTGCCTATCTTCTTTTATTGAACTTTAGCCGACGATCTCGTTTTCCGAAAAGAACTGCGCAATCTCGCGGACCGCAGTATCGGGTGCATCCGAGCCGTGCACGGAATTTTCGCCGATCGACCTCGCATACAGTTTGCGAATAGTGCCGGCCGCAGCCTTGGCCGGATCGGTCGCCCCCATGACTTCGCGATACTTCGCGATCGCATCGTCACCTTGCAACACCTGCACAACGACGGGCCCCGATATCATGAAATCAACCAGCTCACGAAAGAAAGGCCGCTCGCGATGGACCGCATAAAACTTCTCCGCCTGCTCGCGGGAAATGCGCATGCGCTTCTGGGCAACGATCCGCAGATCGGCCTTCTCGATTACGGCATTGATGGCGCCGGTCAGATTGCGCTCGGTCGCGTCGGGCTTGAGGATCGAAAAAGTGCGCTCGATCGCCATCGGTTATTCCTTCACTGGGACGAATAGAGGATTCACGAAAGTTCATTGGAGAAGACGGGGCGCGCGGCTTATACCGGTGCTCCTTCCGGGCGGCAAGATCGGGCATTGAATTGCCTTCGACGCCATCCTGGACGCTATATTGCAGGAGGGCAGCATGCTCGCCCGTTATAGAATGTTCGCGGGCTATAACGCCTGGTGCAACGAGCGGCTATTTGACGCGAGCGCACGGGTCAGCGATGCCGACTACCGTGCCAATCGCGGTGTTTTCTTCAAGTCGCTGCATGGCACCCTCAATCATCTTTTGGTCGGCGATCGTATCTGGATGCGGCGATTCACCGACGAGGGTGAAATGCCCGCAAGTCTGGACGCGATCCTCTATGATAATTTCGACCAGCTGCGCGCCGCACGCCGTAACGAAGATGAACGCATTCGACGTTACATAAGCGCCCTGAGCGAGGCCGACCTCGCGAAGACGATCCGCTACCGCACCGTTGTCAATCCGCAGGATATCGAACAGCCGCTTGCTCCGGCGCTCGATCATTTTTTCAATCATCAAACGCACCATCGCGGCCAAGCGCACGCACTCCTAAGCGCCATTTCGGGCAACGAGCTGACGCACAGCTTCGATCTGATCATCTATCAGCGCGAAACCGGCGACGGCGCACTGCGCACGATCACCTGATGGATTACTGGACGGAGTAGCCTGATTGGGCTGTATTTGCCGACGGCTTCTTCTTGGGGGTCTTTTTCGTCTTTTCCGGCTTCGGTTGCACCGGCGCCCGTTCGACGACGCTCAGGCGTCCTCCCGCAAAGGTGTAGATGCCTGGCCAGGGTCCGCTCAGATAAGTAAGCACGACTTTGCGTTCGCCCTTCTCGTCTGTGCTGATCGCAACATTGCTCGGGGTCCCTGCGCGTTGCACCGCCTGGCACTCGGTCATCCCAAGCGCAATGCCGCCGCTCGTCGCCGGCGCAGGAGCCGGCTCAAGCCGTTGCAGACCCGGACCGCTCCTCGCGGACGCAGGCGTCGCCGCCGGCGCGGATGCTCCGGCAAGATCACCCGCCACCGAACCGACGGCACGGTCCGCAGGCTGAGGCGGTTCGGTGGTTGATGGTGATGCTTCGGCGGTTTGCACGGCGGCAGCAGCCGGCGCGGCGCATTGCCCTTCGGTGCTTACCAAATCTTCCGCGCTCACCGGCCCCATCAGACTTAGATTTATCTTCCCAGTGCTCGGCTTGGCCCAACTTGGCGCGGTAAAGGCAGGCCGCGAAAACCAGCCGCCGTCATTTTGGTCTTCGAACATCCGCGCCGGATTCCCGCAGCCAGCGCAGCCGAGGGCGGCGCATGCAAGCGCGATTGTGAGTTGGACGCGATGGCGCGGCAAAGCGAATGTCCTGGTTATCGCCTATCCCCTAAAACGTATTTTGCGTCATCACGATGGCACACGGCAAGATTCGGTCGTTCAACGGATTACTGGTGTGGGTCACTGGCTGATCGTGCAGTGGCCTAGTAAGCCTTTGACGGAGCTTTTGGGGTTCATGCCTTCTTGGCCCAACGTCCTCGCTCA
>DAISKM010000177.1:0-6955 GCA_036820945.1 Pseudolabrys sp. | reverse complement strand
ACGCCGCCGCGCTAGCCTGCTATCGCTCGTCTGAATACCAGGCAAACATCAAGGTGCGGCAGCCGCATTCAACGGCCGATATCGTCATTATCGAGGGCTATGACGGCCCCCAGCCGTAGTGCCTTTTGCGCCCTAGCGCGCTATACCCACGCCAACGTTTCGGAGATGAACCGATGGCGGAGATGCGGCTTGTAGTCGCCGGCGCCGGTGGGCGGATGGGCCGCACTCTGGTGAAGGCGATTACTGAAAGCAAGGAATTTTCGCTTGTGGGCGCCCTAGAAGATGCGCGCTCGCCGCTGATCGGCTGGGATTCCGGCACGCTTGCCGGAATGCCGGAAAATGGCGTCAAGCTGGTAGGCGATGCCGCGCCGTTGGTGTCGAAAGCCGACGCGATCATCGATTTCACTGCGCCTGTCGCGACCGTTGCTATTGCCGCGCTCGTCGCGAAGGAAGGCAAGATCCACATTATCGGAACGACAGGGTTGAGCCCCGCCGACGAAACAAAGATCAAGGATGCCGCAAAACGGGCCGTGATTGTGAAATCAGGCAACATGAGCCTTGGCGTCAACCTGCTTGCCGCGCTGACCAAGCGCGTGGCGCGAACGCTCGACCTATCCTTTGACGTTGAAATCCTTGAGATGCATCACAATCAGAAAGTCGATGCGCCGTCCGGTACTGCCCTGCTGCTCGGGCGTGCAGCGGCTGACGGCCGCGGCATCGAGCTCGACAAGCAGTCTGTAAAGAGCCGCGAAGGCCATACGGGCGCGCGCAAGTCGGGAGATATCGGTTTTGCGGCCCTGCGCGGTGGCAGCGTAGTGGGCGAGCACAGCGTGATTTTTGCCGGCCCGGCCGAGCGTCTCGAGCTGGCGCACAAGGCCGAGGATCGGATGATCTTCGCGCGCGGGGCCTTGCACGCGACGCGCTGGGCGCGCGATCAGAAGGCCGGGCTTTATTCGATGATGGACGTTCTGGGATTAAAAGATTTCTGAGGAAAGAAATGACCGATCGGCTTCTCGTACTCGTGCGTCATGGCCAGAGCGAGTGGAACCTGAAAAATCTGTTCACCGGATGGCGCGACGTCGATCTGACCGAAAAAGGTATCGCCGAAGCCCGCGAAGCGGGCCGCAAATTGAAGGCGCAGGGGATCAAGTTCGACGTCGCTTTCACGTCATCGCTCAAGCGGGCGCAGCGGACACTCGATCTGATGCTGGAGGTGCTGGGGCAGACTTCAATTCCCGTTTTCAAAGATGAGGCACTTAATGAGCGCGACTATGGAGATCTCGTGGGGCTGAACAAGGACGACGCGCGAAAAAAATGGGGCGAGGAGCAGGTGCACATTTGGCGCCGGTCCTATGACGTGGCGCCACCCGGCGGGGAAAGCCTCAGGGATACGCTCGCGCGCACCTTGCCCTACTACGTCACGGAAATTCTGCCCCGCGTGCTGCGCGGCGAACGCGTGCTTGTGTCGGCCCACGGCAATTCGCTGCGCGCGTTGGTGATGGTGCTCGACAAACACACGCCCGAAAGCATCACCAAGCTCAATCTGGAAACCGGGGTACCGATGATCTACCGACTCAATGCCGACTCTACGGTAGCCTCGAAGCTTGATCTGGCGGCCTGAACTAGGCGGCTGCGACCATTCCGGCTTCCCAGCCAAGCATGGCCCGTTTTCGGGTGATGCCCCAATGATAGCCGGTGATGTCGCCGTCCTTGCCGATGACGCGGTGGCACGGCACCACGAAACAGATCGGATTTTTCCCAACCGCTGCGCCGACCGCGCGCGCGGCCTTCGGCGAACCGGCTTTGGCGGCCAGGTCCGAATAGGTCGTGAGCCCGCCCATCGGGATATCCAGTAGCTTTTCCCAAACGCGAATTTCGAAGTCGGTGCCAATCAGGACCACGCGCAGAGGCTGGTTCTTGCGCCACAAGGCAGGATCGAAGATACGCCGCGCGGTGGCGGCCGTGGCCGCGAAATCCTCGACGTAGCGAGCCTTTGGCCAGCGCGCCTTCATATCCTTAAGTGCTCCCCGTTCCTTGCCGGGATCTGCAAGCGCGAGGCCAGCCAGGCCGCGCGGCGTTGTCATCGCCAAGGCCATGCCGAACGGACAAGGATGAAACCCATAGGTTATCGTCAGGCCTTCGCCGCCTGCCTTCCATTCTCCAGGCGACATGGCCTCGTGAGTGACGAACAGATCATGCAGCCGGCTCGGACCCGACAGGCCGACTTCGTAGGCGGTGTCGAGAATGCTTGCAGAGGAGCGTAGCAATTCGCGCGCGTGGTTGAGCGTCAGGGCTTGGAGAAATGCTTTAGGCGTGAGGCCGCACCATCGACGAAACAGGTGATGCAGATCAGTCGCCGATACACCGGCGGCGTTTGCGATTACATCGATCTCGGGCTGGGCGCGCCAATTTCCGCGGATATGCGCAATCGCGCGGCGCACGACGTCGTAGTCCGCCGCCGCGGTCGATAGCGGCGCAAACTCGGTGAAGCGATCGGTTAGTCCGGATTTGGCAAGGTTCATGTTCATGACCGGTATTTAGGACAGCCGGCAGTGGCCCACCACCCGATTTCTGGCTATTCGAACACCGTTCTTGTGGGTCCGCGCCGCGCCTCATTCAGGGCGTTTCCAAGTTCCCTGGCAAAATCCGCCTTTTCGTCGGGGCTTAGGAAGCTCGCGATCGACAGCTTTTTCCCGCGCGATATCAAAAACAGGCGGTCGATTCCGAAATCTTCGATCTCGACCTTATCGAGCCTTACCCAAAGCGGGTTCAGCACCCATTCGCGCGCGCGGCCGAGATGACTCACCTTGCGAACCCTGAGCTTGGAGCATGTTACGGTCACCTGCTCGTAAGCTTCCGCATGGCGATAATTGAGCCGGAATGCCCAGTACAAGAGCAGCACGTCGAGTCCGAAGAACCCGAATACCGGCCAGGCTCCGAGCACCAGAAAGAGCATGCCGGTTATGAAGCTCGCCAGCCCGAACAGGACCATGAGAATCAGAAAACCGACACGGCCGAGGGAGCGATGCGGCGTCAGCGTCGCTGAAAAGATCGTGGGTTCAAGTTCGTCGCCGTTGTCGGTGTGCATCGTGCTCAGTATACCGAAATCATGGTGAAAAGGCCTGTCCGCGGGGGAAGCGCACGTAATCGGACGCTACGTCCGCGGAAGCGCGCAAAAGTGAAGGCGGAACCAAAGCAGGTCGCCGCCGATCTCAAGGCCGCCGCCGGTGAGCTGCCGCAGTGGACGCCGGCGCAGATCGAAGAAGCGTTCCGTCGATTCAAGGCCGCCAACCCGGAACCCAAGGGAGAACTCCAGCACATCAATCCGTTCACATTGCTGGTAGCGGTCGTGCTGTCGGCGCAGGCCACCGATGCCGGGGTCAACAAAGCGACGCCCGCCCTGTTTGCGCTCGCTGATGACCCCGCAAAAATGATCGCGCTAGGTGAAAAGCGCGTTCAAAACCTTATCAAGACCATAGGTCTCTACCGGACCAAAGCCAAAAACGTGATTGCGCTATCGCGCAAGCTTGTCGCCGAGTACGGCGGGCACGTGCCGCGTTCGCGTGAAGCGCTGGAGGCTTTACCGGGCGTCGGCCGCAAGACCGCTAACGTCGTGCTCAATATTGCATTTGGGGAACCGACCATCGCCGTTGACACGCATATTTTTCGTGTTGGGAACCGCACGGGAATTGCCACCGGCAAGACGCCGTTCGAGGTCGAAATGAAATTGGAGCAGGTGGTCCCGGCAGAATACAAGCCCCATGCGCACCATTGGCTTATTTTGCACGGGCGCTACACTTGTGTCGCGCGCAGGCCGTTGTGCGAAAAATGCATCATCAGCGACCTTTGCCAATGGCCGGGAAAAACATCGCTTAAGTAAGTTCGGGAGAGGCGCATGGAAGGCAGCAGTCGCGGCGGGGTCACGCTTGTCGATCACGCCGATCCGAAAGTCTGCTTCGAGCGTGCGAAACTCCCGGTCAAGTCCGCTGCCGCCTGGCACAAGAGCGGATTTCGTATCAGCGGCAATTTCAAACGCGACGTCACCGCAAGCAGCAAATACTGGCGCGTGGGAGCCGCTCTGCTCGCCAAGCTTCCGAACAAATCAAAACGTAGCCCCGAGCAGAAACTGGCGGCGGAGCTGATACTTTCAGCTTGTCGGCGGGCACGAGAAGATTTCCTGCAGCGGCATGCTGGGACCATCTATCGCAAGCTGACGAAAAATCTGGCCGATTTTGTGCGCGTCGATGATCTCGTCTATGGCGCCGCCAGACTGGTCCCAGGGCTGACGCCGACGCGCAAGCAGGTTGGCGCAGAAAGTTCGCTGATGCAGGCCGAAAAGGACGGGGTCGAAGTCGATCAGGGTATTTTCCTCTCGCAAGTCCTCGCGGTGCCGGACGTAGGCATGCACCTGTGCAAATCGATGCTGCTGCCGAAACCTGAAGCGCTGGAGCGGGTTGCCGAATTTGCCGACCGAGGCACGATCGATTTTGGTCCGGCGAGGGTCGAGCGGCAAGGCAAAGCGGCGATCGTCACGGTCTGCAATCCACGATTTCTCAATGCCGAAGACGACAACACGCTTGATGACACGGAGACCGCCGCCGATATCGCCACGCTCGATCCAATGAGCGAAATTTGCGTGCTGCGTGGCGGCGTGGTGGACCATCCCAAGTATCGCGGTCGCAAGGTTTTTTCCGCAGGCATAAACCTGACGCATCTCTATCGCGGAATGATTCCTTACCTTTGGTACATCCGTCGCGATATGGGCATCGTGAACAAGATGTTCCGGGGTCTCGCGCGCGTCGATTCAAACCCGGACGAGATTTATGGAGGCACGCGAGAAAAGCCGTGGGTAGCCGGCGTGGACGTTTTCGCGATCGGTGGCGGCTGCCAATATCTTCTTGCCATGGACTACGTTGTTGCCGGCAGCGATGCCTACATGACACTGCCTGCACGCAAGGAAGGCATAATACCCGGCGCTGCGAATTTGCGTTTGACGCGTTTTGTCGGTGCGCGTGCGGCGCGGCAGGCCATCATGATGGGCCGCCGCTTCGAGTGCGATAGTCCGGAAGGACGTATGATTTGCGATGTCATTGTACCGCCCGGTGAGTTGGATGCAGCGATTGTGCGCGTGATTGACGATTTCACCGGCTCGGGCGTGGTCAGCGCCGCAGGCAATCGACGTGCATTTCGCGTGGGTGAAGAGCCACTCGATACATTCCGGCGCTATATGGCTGTCTATTGCCGTGAGCAGGCCTATTGCCATTTCAGTCCGGCTCTCATTGCAAATCTCGAAAAGCACTGGAATGCCGGGCAGCGGAAAATCTAGCGACGACAGTCACGCCGGGGGGACGCATGCTGGGTTTGCAGCTTAAGGGCATCAACTTGGCGCCGCGCCGCGACACATTCGATCCGATCGAGACGGCATCACGCGACGAGATCAGCGCGCTACAGCTCAAGCGGCTCAAAGCGACGGTCAGTCACGCCTACGCCGGCGTCCCGCACTACAGAAAAGCTTTCGACGCGGCGGGCGTGCATCCAGATGACCTTAAGTCTTTGAATGATCTTATGAAATTTCCGTTCACGACCAAGGACGATCTGCGTGCGCATTATCCGTTCGGGATGTTCGCCATCCCGCGCGAGCAGGTGCTGCGCGTGCATGCTTCGTCAGGCACCACCGGCAAGCCGACTGTCGTCGGGTATAGCCGGAAAGATCTCGACACCTGGGCCGGAGTGATGGCGCGCTGCATGCGCGCGGCGGGATGCCTGCCGGGAATGCTGGTGCAGAACTCATACGGCTACGGCCTGTTCACCGGCGGGATCGGCTTTCACTACGGTGCCGAGCGGCTCGGCATGACGGTCGTCCCGGTTTCCGGTGGCATGACCGAGCGACAGGTACGCCTGATCGCGGATTTCAAGCCGGATGTCATCTTCGTCACGCCAAGCTACATCCTCGCGATCCTCGACGAATTTCACGCGCAGGGCCTTGATCCGCGCCGAAGCTCGCTCAAGATTGCGATGTGCGGCGCTGAACCGTGGACCAATGCCATGCGCGCTGAGATCGAGGATGCATTCGATCTCCACGCCATCGACAACTACGGATTGTCGGAAATCATCGGCCCCGGCGTTTCCTGTGAATGCATCGAGAGCAAGGATGGGCCGCATATCTGGGAAGATCATTTTTACCCCGAGATCATCGATCCGGCGACAGGCCAGGTGCTGCCGGATGGCGAAGCTGGCGAGCTGGTTTTCACTACACTCACCAAGGAAGCAATGCCAATCGTGCGCTATCGCACGCGCGACCTTTCCCGTTTGCTGCCGGGCACAGCGCGGTCGATGCGCAGGATGGAGAAAGTCACCGGTCGTTCTGACGACATGATGATTGTGCGCGGCGTAAATATATTTCCCAGCCAGATCGAGGAGATCATTCTCAAGGATCAGCGCCTGGCGCCACATTTTGTGATCGAGCTCCGCAGGGCTGACCGGCTCGACGAAATCACTGTCGTTGTCGAGGCGAGGGCGGATGCGGACGCCGCCATCTTCGCCACGTGCGAGCGCGACCTCGCTCAACGCATCAAGGCGTTGATCGGCGTGACCGCCGGCGTGCGCACGGTCAAGCCCGGCACAGTCGAGCGTTCAATTGGCAAGGCCAGGCGGGTGATCGATCTGCGGCCCAGGAGCTGACAGTCAGCGCGGCCGTGCCATCAAGGCCGCCGGCGATCCTGACAATTTCTTGTGCATGTGGACCATGAAGGCCATGGCAAAAATCGGCGTCGCAAAGTTGAGAATTGGTATCGACACAAAGGCGGCGATGATCATGCCCGCAACAAACAGATAGATCGCATTGGCTTTGCGCATCGCTTTTGCCTCGTCCGGTGGACGAAAACGCATGGCGGCCAACTCGAAATACTCCCGTCCCAGCAAATACGAATTCGCCAGAAACAGCATGATCACGCCC
>DAISKM010000176.1:0-6964 GCA_036820945.1 Pseudolabrys sp. | reverse complement strand
GTATTGAATGGATTTGACGATGTTCTGGTAGCCGGTGCAGCGGCACAGGTTGCCTGCGATGCCGAAGCGAATCTCCTCCTCGGTCGGATTTTTGTTTTCCTGCAGCAGGCGGTAGGCGCGCGTGATCATGCCCGGCGTGCAAAACCCGCACTGCAGCCCATGCATTTCACGGAACGCCTCTTGCAGCGCGTGTAGCGTGCCGTCGGCCGCGGCCATGCCTTCGATGGTGCGGATATCTGCACCGTTCGCCTGCACGGCAAACATTGTGCAGGATTTCACCGACTTGCCGTCGAGATCGACTGTGCAGGCGCCGCAGTGGCTGGTCTCGCAGCCGATATGCGGACCTGTAAGATTCAATTGTTCGCGCAGGAAATGGATGAGCAGCGTGCGCGGTTCGACCAGCTCCTCCACTTTCTTGCCATTCACGATCATGGAAACTTGCGATTTCGCCATTGTTCCCTCCCGAAGTCAGGCGCCGGCGCGCGCTTTGGCGCGTGCGATGGCGCGGGTCAGCATCACGCCCGCCATTTTTGTCCGGTACGCCGCCGGACCGCGGCCATCGGAGGCTGGCGACGTGATCGCTTCTGCAGCGGCCAACGCTTTTTTCACCGTCGCGGTATCGAGCGCCGAGCCGGTCAGGATTTTTTCGGCCTCTTCGGCCCACAGCGGCGTCTCAGCGACATTGGTCAGACCGACCGAGCAAGAGGCGACCTTGCCGCCGCTCAAGGTCAACACGACCGCCGCAGCCGCTGTCGCGTAGTCGCCGATCTTCCGCTTGAGCTTCTCGTAGGCATAGCCATGTCCGCCCGCCGGCACCGGAATGCGAATGGCGGTCACAAGCTCGCCCGGCTTGAGCGCCGTCAGGTAGGCGCCCTGGTAAAATTCGCGCGCCGCTATGCGGCGCTCGCCGGACTTGCTTACGGCGTGATATGTCGCATTGAGGCACATCATGACCGCCGGCATGTCATTGCCAGGGTCGCCATTGGCGATGTTGCCTCCGATCGTGCCTACATAACGCACCTGCGGATCCGCAATTTGCAGCGAGGTTTCGCGCAAGATTGGAATCTTGTTGGTGAGCAGCTCCGAGCCGACAAGCTCATGCTGTGTCGTCATTGCCCCAACGACGATGTCGCGACCGTCTTCGCGAATGCCCTTGAGATCGGCAACGCCGGAAAGATCGATCAGATGCGCCGGGCTCGCGAGCCGCAGTTTCATCATTGGGATCAGACTGTGCCCGCCAGCAATGGCACGGGCGTCGTCACCCAGGCTGCCGAGCAGGCCGACCGCATCTTTGACCGATGTGGGACGATGATAGGCAAAAAGCCCCGGTATCATTGGCATACCTCCCCGGACGCCCCGACCGGTCGGCTTTTACAGCCCACTCGCAGTCCCTGAGGCGGGCATCCTGTCAATATGATTGCCGGAAGCGTGACGAAAGTGCGTCGCAGCAGCAGTACGCAGGCTGCAAACGGTGTCCTCTCCCGGTTCGTGATGGTCCTTGCAGCTAGGCAAGTATAAGTTGGAACAATCCTGATTCAAATATAGTCCCGCCACATCGGGACAAAAACAAAACCCCGGACATCGATCCGGGGCTTTGCACCGCTTGCGAGCAGTTGGAGTATACCACCGCTTACTGCACCTCGACGATCTCGATCCAGTTCGCGCCGTTACCGGCCGGGTAACGATTGGGCTCGCCCAGCCTGCCGGTACTCTGGTCGATCTTGTAGACCGACAGGCGGTCCGACTTTTCGCCGGAGGCGATCAGATATTGGCCGGTAGGATCGATCCTGATCCCGCGCGGCTGAGCCTCGGTCGCGAAGCTGCCTACATAGGTAAGCTTGCCCGTTGCAGGCGCGACACTGAACAACGCGATCTTGTTTGTTGTTCGCTCCGTCGAATAAATGAATTTTCCGTTTGGTGTCATTTGAATGTCGGCCGCCCACACTTTTGGCCTGTCATCCTTCGGCGCGGCGGTCGCAGATGCCGGCGCGGCACTGACCGGTACCTGCGGCGCGCCCCAAACAAGGCCGGCTTCCGCCGGCACCGAGCTTATGCTTTCGACCAGAGTCAGGGTCCCTTTGCCGGCATCGATCCCATATTGGGTCACGTGCCCCGACAGCTCGTTCAGCACATAGAGATTCTTGTTGTCAGGCGACACGGCCATGTGACGCGGACCATGACCTGCTTCGGGGCTGACCGCCGCCGGCTCGTTGGGCGTAAGCTTCCCCGTTTTGCTGTCGAGCGTGAACTGCAGGACCTGGTTGGCACCGAGTGTCGCCGCATAGACGAACTTGTTGCTGCGGTCGGGCACGATCGAATGTGCATTGCGGCCGGTCGGAATGACCTGGATCGCCTCCGATTCCACCAGACCGTTTTCGCCGATCGGGCTCACCGCGAGCTTGTCGCCGCCGTATGAAGCCGTAAACAGAAAACGCCCCGTTTGGTCGGTCGAAACATAAGGCATGCTGTCGGGAAGCGGCGCCGATGCTTTTTGCGACAATGCGCCGGTTGCGGGATCAATAGCGTAGGTCAACACGCGCGTCGGCTGTGAGCGTACGACCGCGTAGAGATACTTTTTATTGGGGCTCACGGCCATCGGCATGACCATCTTGGCGGCCTCGGCCTTGGCAATCGGATTGAGTGCGCCAGTGGTCGTATCCATTACGAAGGCGTCGATATTTCCGTCCTGCGCGTTCGAAACGTAGACAAATGTCTTGGCCTCGGACATCGAGGTTACTCCAGCTCCAAACAGCAGCGCGAGCGCGAGGCCCGTCGCTCCACTCCTCGTTTTCATTTTCCTCTCCCCGCCTTATGGCAAAGGGCGTCTTTCGGCCGCACCCGCGTTGAGCAGAAGTTGCCCGAAGCAAAAAAGTGCGATCCGCGCACCCTTGCGACATGTTATAGTAAAATCGCGGGGATGAACCTGTTTTCTTCGCCAGGGATTTAGCCCGCCCGCAATATTTTGCTCATATGGAAATTGCCCGAAACGAAACGAATGATGTCATTGTAAACTTGAGGCTGTTATGGACGACATGACCCGCGATCAAACCGAAGATTCGACCTTGATGTTTGAAATTTCCGATGACGTCCTGGAAACCGCGGCGCCCGCGGGAAATGGCGGAGTGAATAACTTTACCCAGTGGATGTGCACCGCTCTGTTTTTTTGCCCCGGGCCCTAGCAGGCGGAATTGGCGCGAGCCTAAGCTGCAGTAAAACAGCGAACCCGGCTGCATCACGGCGGGCGCTGGGTCGGGATACCGCGTTTCATCCAACGCGACCGGCCGGCGGCCGATTCGTCGGCAGGATGGAACTGAATCTTCCCGCCAAGGTTCTTCCAAAATCAGGAGCCGAAACATGCACATCCTCTGGCTTATTCTCATTGGCTTCGTCGCTGGAGTGATCGCCAAGTTCCTTCACCCAGGCCCATCGAACGAGCCGTCGGGCTTTATCCTCACGACCCTGCTGGGCATCGCTGGCTCTTTCGTCGCCACCTATCTGGGACAGGCGCTGGGCTGGTATCAGGCCGGCGAGGGAGCAGGCTTAATCGGCGCCGTGGTCGGGGCCGTGATCGTACTGGTCGTCTGGGGGCTTTTTGCACCCCGGCAGCCCACCAACATCGCCTAGGACGATAAGACAAAATGACTTCAACCTTTCTTCACGAGGATAAGAAAGTCCCGCCCGACGAGATGTTTGAACGGAATGCGCCGGCATGTCCTCGTTGTGGGCATCAAATGTCGGTACTGCGCGTAGACACCCGGTTGTCGGACAAAGGCACGCAATCAAAGCGGGACTACGAGTGTACGCGCTGCGGCGCCAAGCACACCGTGAAGTTGTCCTCAAAACAGATTGAGCCGATTTCGTCCTGAATATTCCTCCCTCCGCTCGAGCAAGAAGGCCGACCGACGGTTTTCGGGAACCGTTGTCCACCGCCAACGTTTGATTTTCGAGGCTAGTGGAGTCCTTCGTGAAGATCGCCCAGATAGCACCGCTCATCGAGAGCGTGCCGCCGCGAACATATGGTGGAACTGAAAGGGTCGTCTCTTATCTCACCGAAGAGCTCGTTCGCCTTGGTCACGATGTGACTCTTTTCGCCAGTGGCGACTCCATCACCTCGGCCCGCCTCGTACCCTGTGTACCGACCGCACTGCGGCTTGATCCTCACATACGCGATCCAATTCCCTACTATATGCTTATGCTCGATCGCGTCCGCGAATGCGCCGACGAGTTCGACATCCTGCATTTTCATATCGATCAATTTCATTTCCCTCTGTTTCGGCCGCGAGCCGATCGCACTGTGACAACGCTGCATGGCCGACAGGATCTTCCCGACCTCAGACCGCTGTATTTCGGTTTCAGCGATATGCCACTCGTGTCGATCTCGGACGCACAGCGGGCGCCGGTCGCGAATGCCAATTTTGCCGCAACGATCCATCACGGGCTGCCGATTGACCTGCATTCTCCGACCTTTAGTCCGCGCGGCGGTTACCTTGCATTTCTCGGGCGCATTTCGCCGGAAAAAGGCGTCGACCGTGCGATTAAAATAGCCCGGACGCTTGGAATTCCATTCAAGATTGCAGCGAAGGTCGACAGGGTGGATGAGACTTATTTCCGCGAGCATATTGCACCGTTGCTCAAGGCTCCTGGCGTGGAGTTCATCGGCGAAATCAACGAGCAGGAAAAAACCGAATTTCTCGGTCAGGCCCTGGCGCTGATGTTCCTGATCGATTGGCCGGAACCGTTTGGGTTGTCCATGATCGAGGCAATGGCCTGCGGTACGCCCGTGCTCGCTTTCAAACGCGGTGCGGTTGAAGAAGTCCTGGAGAATGGCATCACCGGGTACCTTGTCGATACCCTCGAGGAAGCGATTGCCGCCGTGCCTCGGGTCGTAGGCCTCGATCGGCGCACCGTACGTCGACAATTCGAGTCTCGGTTCACCAGCACGCGCATGGCAAAAGACTACGCCAAAGTGTATAAATTACTGCTGGACCAGATGAGCCTTACAGCGAAGATCGAACTCATACCCGTCTCGCGGGTTCCAACCCAGGTTGAACCCGTGCCCACGGCCCCTGCGCAATATGCCATCGAGCCGAACGAGCCTGCCATTTGATGATTGCCGCATCGCGGATGAAAGCAGCCGTACACGCTGCCATCGCCGATGAACCTTTTTACATTCCAGCGACGGCGTCGCCTTCGAGGCCACGCCGAACGCTAAAACATGGCGATACGTTCGCTGTCGTCGATAGTCACGGTGACATCGGGGCTTCGGGCGGAGCACAGGACGGCATATTCCATTCCGACACGCGATATCTTTCGCGCTTTGAGCTTTTGCTCAACGGCATGCAGCCGTTGCTGCTCGGCTCAAACCTGCGCGATGACAATTCTGTGCTTACGATTGACCTGACCAATCCGGATATCTTTTTTGACGGACAACTGGTGTTGTCGAAGGACACTCTGCACATCGTCCGTACGATGTTCCTGTGGCGGGGTTGTGCCTATCAGAGGTTCGACATCCGCAACCACGGTGATGTGCGGATCATGTTCAGCCTGTCGCTGACTTTCGACAACGACTTCGCCGACCTGTTTGAAGTGCGCGGCATGCATCGCGCTAGACGCGGGAAATCGGAAATTCATTGCCATCCCGACGCCGGGCGTGTGGAGATCGTATACGATGGTCTTGACGGTCGACGCCGCCGCAGTGTGCTGGCATTCGAACCCCCGCCGGCCGTTCTGCACAACAATATCGCCTCGTATCGGCTTGACCTGATGCCGGGGGAGCGCCGCACCGTCTGTCTCAGGGCCGAATGCAGCGGTGACGTTCAAAGCCGATATCGGAATTTTGTGCGCAGCATGATGGCTGCAGCGCACGAGTTGAAATCTGCGACGCGCCTGGCAGCAGCAGCGGCCACCTCGAACGAGATCCTGAACCAGATGTTGTGCCGCTCCGTGGCTGACCTTTACATGCTGATGACTCAGACGCCACAGGGCCCGTATCCGTATGCCGGGATCCCATGGTACTCCACAACATTTGGACGTGACGGAATCATCACGGCGATGCAGATGCTGTGGTGCGATCCGACGATCGCAAGGGGCGTGCTCAGGCGTCTGGCCGCATATCAGGCCAAGGAGAACGATCCGAACCGCGACGCTCAACCGGGCAAGATTCTACACGAGATGCGGGCCGGCGAGATGGCCGCGCTTGGCGAGATTCCGTTTGGACTTTACTACGGCAGCGTGGATTCAACGCCGCTGTTTGTCCTGCTTGTCGGGCTTTACTTTGAACGCACGGGCGACATCGCCACATTGCAGGAGCTGTGGCCAAACGTGGAATCCGCGCTTGGCTGGATCGACGCTTACGGAGACATCGATGGCGATGGCTTTGTCGAATACCAGCGCGCGACTGAGCGTGGCCTCGCCAACCAGGGCTGGAAGGATTCGCAGGATGCCGTTTTTCATGCCGACGGCCAGTTAGCCGAGGGACCGATCGCGCTCGCCGAAGTTCAGGGCTACGTCTATGCCGCCAAGCTTTATGCAGCGCGCTGTGCGCGACGGCTCGGCGAGGAAACACGCGCCCGCGATCTCGATCTCCAGGCACAGCGTCTGCGTCGACATTTCGACAGCGCCTTCTGGTGTGACAGCATCGGCACCTATACAATCGCACTCGACGGAAAAAAGCACCCCTGCCTGGTGCGCACATCCAACGCAGGCCAGGTGCTGTTTTCCGGAATCGCGAAACCCGAACGCGCAGCTATGGTGGCGAAGGGCCTCATGGAGCCCCGCTTTTTCTCAGGCTGGGGCATCCGCACGGTGGCGCTCGACGAGACGCGCTACAATCCGATGTCATATCACAACGGCTCGATCTGGCCGCACGACAATTCATTGATCGCGATCGGACTCCGACATTATGGGTTTACCGACGCGGTCGATCGCATATTCGCCGGAATGCTGCACGCTGCCTCCTACATGG
>DAISKM010000175.1:0-6971 GCA_036820945.1 Pseudolabrys sp. | reverse complement strand
GTGTAAACGGGCGGGGTGACCCAGGCATCGATGCGGAAATTGGCGGGCGCCACCACGCCGCGCCAATCGAAAGCTGCGGCGATTCGTTTTGTCCGCTCGCCGCCGGCAGCGAAGAAACTCGCGACCACCACAATGACAACGAGTGCACGGAATGCCATTGGATCGCGCAGCGAGAGACGCGGAGCAGGCCAGCCAGCCTTGAACTTGCGCGCCGAGCGGAGCGCGCGCTCGACATGCGCCTGCCAGAGCGCCTGTGCCACGGGATCATTGTTGTTGGCAGCGATGCGGTCGGCAACCGCCGTCGCCGGACGGTGCGCTTCACCGGTGCTGCGATCGAGCCGTCGAAGACCATCGTAGACACTCGGCAGCCGCACGATCAGCAATGGCAACGCTGAAGCGACAATGGCGACTGCGAATATGAACAGGCCGATCGCGCGGGCCAGCGGCGGCAATGCCAGCCACAAACCGGCCCACGAGAAAGCCAGAAACAATCCGAGCATAGTTGCCACGGCGGCGAGAGCCGGCCACAACTTTTCCCAGAAGAGGCTGCCACGCGCCCGCGCCAGCGCCCGCGCGAGCAAAAGTCGTGCGGTTTTCTCGTGCGCCAAAGGCTGTTTTTTTGGTTCGTCCAAAAGGCGCTCCGTCGCTCAGGCTCGGGAGAATCTGTTCATTAGGCTAACACGTGCCAACCCTGACGGCCACGCGTGTATTTATGCGCTCAAAGCCAATCCGGCATGCGATCGAGCGCAATTAATTGGTCAACTTCAAGGCGTGGGCGTACCACGGCCCATTGCGCCCCATTGACCAAAACTTCGGGCACCAGGGCCCGGGAATTGTAAGTGCCAGCCTGGACGGCGCCGTATGCGCCCGCAGACATGACCGCCAACAGTGCGTCACCCGCGGGTTCCACCATATCGCGGTTAACGGCCAGGAAGTCTCCGCTTTCGCAAACTGGCCCGACTACGTCGGCACGAAAACGTCGGGTCGAGGACGATTGTGTCACCGGCCAAATCTCGTGATGCGCGTCATATAACGTTGGGCGTATGAGATCGTTCATTCCGGCGTCAACAACAATGAAGTTCTTTGCCTCGCCGTGCTTCACGAACAACACCCGAGTGACCAAAATACCGGCATTGCCGACGAGAAGACGCCCGGGCTCGAAAATCAAACGGCAATCGAGATCCCGAGTCGCCCGCTTGACCACTTGTGCATAAGCCTCCGGATGCGGCGGAGGCTCATTATCATCGCGGTACGGGATGCCAAGCCCACCGCCAAGATCCACATGTGCAATCCTGTGGCCGTCGGATCGTAAAACGCGCACGAAGTCAGCCAGCAATGCGAAGGCATTGTCGAACGGGTCAAGGTCGGTGATCTGACTGCCGATATGCATGTCGACGCCAACAACCTTGAGGCCCTTGAGCTTGGCAGCACGCGTATAGATCTCGCGTGCGCGGCTGATCGGAATACCGAACTTGTTCTCCGCTTTGCCGGTAGCAATCTTGTGATGCGTTTTGGCATCGATGTCGGGATTAACGCGCACCGAAATGGGTGCTGTGCGGCCCTTCGACGCGGCGATTGACGAGAGCAGCTCAAGCTCGGGCTCGGATTCGACATTGACGCAAAGAATGCCCTCATCGACGGCAAGTGCGAGCTCCGATGCGGTCTTCCCAACGCCGGAGAACATGATCTTGTCGGGAGCAATGTCGGCCGCTCGCGCGCGCTTTAGCTCTCCACCCGACACGACGTCAGCGCCGGCGCCCAGCTTGGCGAGCGTTCGGATCACTGCCTGATTGGAATTCGCCTTCATCGCATAACACACGAGCGCGCTGACGTCGGCGAACGCGCCGTCGAAAACTTTGTAGTGACGGATGAGTGTCGCCGTCGAATAGCAATAAAACGGTGTACCAACCGCGGCAGCGAGTGTGTCGATGTTCACCGCCTCGGCGTGCAGCACGCCGTCGCGATAAGCAAAGTGGTGCATGGCGCGCTCAGTTGAGCAGAACGTCGAGAGGAATGCGTTTATTTGGGCCCGCCGGCGCGATCGGCTTTCCGTCACGTCCCAGGACCGGCCTGTCTCTGGTGTCGATGTCTTCCGGCGTTATTTGTTGGCCTGCGAGCGACGCCCCGGGCGGCGGATCCAGTGGTCCCTTGCGTCCGCACGCCGACAAACCGATCGACGCGACGAGGGCGCCGATCATGGCAAGACGGAGAACCGGGCGGTCAAAATGCCTCACGGCGAGGGCTCCTTGCTTGGAGAACGATAGCAAAACAGGGAAACAAGGCGAAGTCAGGATTTCTCTTTTTCCAGCTTGCGCAGCCATTTTTTGGCCTGCCCCCGCACGTTTTTGGGCGCGGTACCACCGAAGCTGGTCCGGCTTTTTACGGAGCGGTCGACGGAGAGAACGGTAAAAACGTCCTCGTCGATTCGCGGTTCCACCTCGCGGATAACCGAGAGCGGCAGCCGGTGCAGGGCGACCCCCGACTCCGCGGCCTTGGCGACGATCCTGCCCGCGATGTGGTGCGCTTCGCGAAATGGAATCTTCAACGCCCTCACAAGCCAGTCGGCGAGATCGGTTGCGGTGGCGTAGCCCTCGCCAGCGGCCTTCTTCATCCGCGTTGCGTCGGGTTCGAGATCGGCCACCATACCCGTCATCGCGGCAATCGACAGCGATAGCGCAGCAAGCGCGTCCATCGCGCCCTCTTTGTCCTCCTGCATATCCTTGGCGTACGCAAGGGGGAGACCTTTCATCACGACCAGCAGGGCATTGAGCGCGCCGATTACCCGGCCTGTCTTCCCCCGCACCAGCTCGGCGGCGTCCGGATTGCGCTTTTGCGGCATGATCGAGGAGCCGGTCGTGAACTTGTCCGACAATTTGACCAAGCCGGTGAGCGGCGAGGTCCAGATCACAATCTCCTCGGCAAGTCGCGAGAGATGTACGGACGCGATTGCGGCAGCTGCGAGCACCTCCATGACGAAGTCGCGGTCGGATACTGCATCGAGCGAGTTGGACATCGGCCGATCGAAGCCGAGCGCCTTCGCGGTCATGTCGCGGTCGAGTGCGAACGAGGTGCCGGCAAGTGCCGCGGCCCCGAGGGGAGATTCGTTCAGGCGCCTTCGCGCATCCGAGAATCGTCCGCGGTCCCGCGCGGCCATCTCGACGTAGGCAAGCAGGTGGTGCCCGAAAGTTATCGGCTGTGCCGTTTGCATATGGGTGAGGCCCGGCATCAGGGTGCCGGCATGCGTCAGCGCCTTTTCGGCGAGCGCACGCTGGTAGGCGGCCAAGGCCGCATCGAGCGCATCCACGATATCGCGCACCCAAAGCCTGAAATCCGTGGCGACCTGGTCGTTGCGCGAGCGCGCAGTATGCAGCCGGCCCGCCGCCTCGCCGATCAGCTCCGCTAGCCGGCCTTCCACGTTCATGTGAATGTCTTCCAGGGCGCGCCTGAACGAGAACTTGCCCGCTTCGATCTCTGACAGGATCGTGTCTAGACCGTGAGCGATCTTTTTCGCATCGTCGGCCGTAATGATGCCTTGCTTGGCCAGCATCTCCGTATGGGCCTTGGATGCAGCGATGTCCTGACGATAGAGATGCCGGTCAAAATCGATGGAGGCGTTAATTTCCTCCATGATGGCGCCGGGGCCCGACGTGAACCGCCCACCCCACATCTTGTTGCTCATGGCATATCCACCAAGCCGCTCATGACCGAATCCCAGTCCAGCTTCGCCAAAAAACGCCCCGCCCTGGTTTTGGCGGGCGGAATCGCCGGAGTCCTGGTTGGGCTTGCGGGGGTATACGGGATTGCGACCCTCACGCGCAACGTGGGTGGGGACGCCGCCTGTCGCCCGGGTGTCGAGTTAGCCAAGAAAATAGCGCCATTTGCGCGTGGCGAGGTCGCCGCCGTTAACGTTGCCAAAAGTCCGTTGAAAATTCCGGCCCTCGCCTTCCAGGATGCGGCCGGCAATCCCATGACTTTGGAGCGCTGGCGCGGACGCACGGTGTTGCTCAACCTGTGGGCCACCTGGTGCGTGCCCTGCCGCCAGGAAATGCCTGCACTCGATGCGCTTGAGCAGCGGCTGGGCGGACCGGCCTTCGAAGTCGTGGCGATCAATATCGACACACGCGACATCGGCAAGCCGAAGGAATGGCTCAAGGAGGTCGGCGTGCAGAAGCTCGCCTATTTTGCCGACCCGACCGCGCGGACGTTTCAGGACCTTAAGACAGTCGGTCGCGCGTTTGGCATGCCCACGACGTTATTGATTGACCCGCAGGGTTGCGAGATCGCCAGCATCGCTGGTCCCGCCGAGTGGGCAAGCGAAGATGCGATCAAGCTGATCCAGGCGGCGCTCGCACGCTAGGCGTCGCCGCACGCCAAAGCCGGGTCTACGCCGTTATATTGAGATTCTGGCCGATGCCCGCAGCAAGGTTGCCAAGGCTGGCGATGTTCCGCTGAGCGGCGTCGATCACCTGCACGATGGATGCCTCCGCGTCGGCATTCATTCGCAACATCCGGGCGGCCAGCGCCATTTGTGCGCGGCCGACCTGGGAAGCGGACAATGCCGTTGCGAGCGAGAGCGGATCCATCTCAAGCAGTTCTACGGTTCTTTTCTCAACGAAAGATAAATGTTTGATCGGCTTGACACGGGCTCGCGCAACCCTATACTTAACCAAATGGTTTACTATCGCCGACCTGACCTGGATCGCACGTTTGCAGCCCTGGCCGACCCAACTCGCCGGGCCTTGCTTGCTCGGCTGAGCGAGGAGGACGCTTTATCGGTCAGCGAGCTCGCCAAGCCGTTTGCGATGTCGCTACCGGCAGTGATGAAGCACCTCGACGTGCTGTCTGATGCCGGTCTCGTCGGGCGCGAAAAGAACGGACGCATCGTCAGTTGCCGGCTGCGAGCGGAACCGATGCGGGACGCCAATGATTGGCTTAACCGATATCAGAAATTCTGGACCGAGCGGCTCGATCAGCTTGCCGCATTTCTGGAGGAAGATACATGGCCACCGTCGCAACCAAGCCAAGCCTCACCATCAAGCGGCGGTTCAAAGCACCGCCGGAAAAAGTCTTCGCCGCGTGGACGGATCCGGAAAAAGTAAAGCGCTGGATGGGGCCCGGAGAGATAAAGCCGCTGCGGGTCGAAAGCGATCCGCGCATTGGAGGCCGTTATCGCTGGCTGATGCAAGCGCCGGGCGGCGAACAGCACGATGTGAGCGGCGTCTACCGCGAGGTGATACCGAACGAGAAGCTGGTCTTCACCTGGGCCTGGAAATCCACGCCTGAACGCGAGTCGCTGGTAACGGTGACATTCAAGCGCGACGGCGACGGCACCATCATGACGCTGCTGCACGAGCAGTTCTTCGACGAAGCTGCTCGCGACCGTCATGAGGGCGGTTGGACCAGCGCGATGGAAAACCTCGAGAAATACCTCAACGCATAGTGACAGGAGTTTTAGTTATGCCGCACCAGTGGTCGCACGGTCACTTTTACTGGAACGAGTTGATGACGCGCGATGCCGAGAAGGCAAAAAAGTTCTACGGCGCGACGGTCGGCTGGACCTTCGAAGCCATGCCGATGCCCGACGGCGACACCTATTGGGTCGCCAAGATGGGAGAGGAGTATGTCGGCGGACTGTTTCCGCTGACCAGCCCGCAATTCGACGGCGTTCCGGAAAGCTGGATGGCTTATCTCGCCGTCGACGATGTCGATGCGCGGGCCAAGAAGGCGCAGGCGGCCGGAGCCACGCTGATGCGGCCGATCTTCGACGTTCCTAATGTCGGCCGCATCGCCATTCTCAAAGAGCCAGGCGGCGCCGGCGTCGGCTGGATGACGCCACCAAAAGCCTGAAGGTTTGCGGAGAAAGGACCATGCAACACGCGATCGTTTCACAAGACCAGTGGTTGGCTGCTCGGAAGGCCCTGCTGGAGAAGGAAAAGGAATTCACCAAGGCCCGCGACCGGCTGAGCGAGGCACGGCGAGCACTGCCTTGGGTCAAGGTCGGAAAAAATTACGTGTTCGACGGCCCGCACGGCCGCGAAACCTTATCCGACCTGTTTGGCGGCAAGAGCCAGCTCATCGTTTATCACTTCATGCTTGGCCCGGGCTGGGTTCAGGGCTGCCCGAGTTGCTCGTTCCTCGCCGATCATTTCGACGGCGCGGTCGTCCATCTCACCCAACGCGACGTCAGCCTGGTCGTGGTATCGCGCGCACCGTTCGCCGAGATCGAAGCCTACAAAAAGCGCATGGGATGGAAATTCAAGTGGGTGTCGTCACACGGCACTGACTTTAACCGCGATTTCCACGTGTCGTTTGCACCGGAGGAGAAGGCACGTGGCAAGGTGGAATACAATTACGCGCTGACCGACTTCCCGAGCGATGAAGCGCCGGGCTTGAGCGCATTTATCAAGAACGAAGCGGGCGAAGTGCTGCACACGTATTCATCGTATGCCCGCGGTCTCGATATTCTTGTCGGCACCTACAATTTCCTCGACATGGCGCCGAAGGGCCGCGATGAGGGCGCCCTGCCGTGGACCATGGCGTGGGTGCGACGGCACGACGAATATGAGCCGTCGCCTGTGAAACCCGCCTCGTGCTGCGTTTGACCGCTGCAAGCCACAAAAGAAAAATCAGGATAGGAGCATCAGTATGATCAGGGTCAGTGCATTCCGCTGGGTACCAACCTTCGCACGAGGTCTTGTGCGCGACTTGAGGGTGCGGTGGGCGTTGGAAGAGGCAGGCCTTCCCTATGAAACACGGCTGATCGGACCGCAGGATCAGGCATCCGCGAGCTACCGTGCGATGCAGCCGTTTGGACAAGTCCCGGCCTACGAAGAGGATGGGCTCGTGCTTTTCGAAAGCGGCGCAATCCTCTTGCACATCGCTGAGCGGTCGGAGGCATTGATGCCTTCCGATCCCAAGGATCGAGCGCGCGTGACGGGGTGGATGTTCGCGGCGCTGAACTCGATGGAGCC
>DAISKM010000174.1:0-6979 GCA_036820945.1 Pseudolabrys sp. | reverse complement strand
ATATCGGGTGAATGGTCTTACGTAGCCTTGGCCGCGGCAGGCCTTTAAACGCGCCAATGTCCGTTATGGGCCAAAAGTGGACGTCGCGCCACTTATTGGCCGCGTCCACGAAGGACCAATAGTGGAAGCTGCAATTTAAATTGAAAGGCGGACTCTCTCCCCGAGCCAGATTCAAACCATTGAACCGCGCACAGAAACAGTACTGGCGTTCATGGACGGGGCGCACACGTCTTTTTTAATACGCAATATATGCGCTGCCTGATAATTCTCGCGGTGCGGCAGCCTGCTCTCGATTGCCTCGGTGAGGTTGCTGCATAGGGACCGTAGGGGTGAACCTCCAGCGGTCCCTATCTGTTGTCTACGCGTGAAGCCGGAAGTGCGTGCGATGCTTGTCGGCTTGGGCGCTGCGGCACTGGTCTTCGCCGTGATCTTCGCGATCGCCCATCCGTAGGCGCAGATTTCAAATGTCCGGCGGCTATCTGACCAGAAACAAACTTGTCGATTGCGGCGTCGGTAGCGCAGCCAACTTATGTTTCGCGACATAGAGCAGCGCAAACGCACACAAAAGAGATACTGCCGCGACAACGATGTACCGACCCGACATGGCGCGGGTATACGAACCGCAGCAGCCCCAGGCAATAATCAGGATCAAATGAAACCAAGTGATTGAGGTAAGTGAGTGCTGTTTGCAACGGTGTGTGGTACCTAATTGTTTCTGTTTTCACCTGCTCAAAAATCGAACAAGGATTTGATTGGGGCGCAAAACGATTTCTTCGGGGCGCGAGCGGGTAGAGTTTTCCTCTTGCGCCGCAGCAAAGCGCTCATTCGATTTAAAACGTAGCAATCCAGGAAAGCGCATTTTAAATCTTGAAGTCCTACGATTGGTGATGCTGCGCTTCTGAACAAGCAACTCGTAAACGCGCGGATTGTCCATGCAGAGCGATACTGCAGTGATCAAATGCGCCCAATGCGGCGCTCAGCTGATTGTCCCGGACTATTCGGAGTATGTTGACGAATACCGGGTCCGGCACATTTGGAAATGCGAGCCTTGCGGCTACGCTTTTGAGGCCACTATTGCGAGCCGGCGACGCGAACCAAATTGCGAAAGCTACGCTCCCGGGTCCGCACTCTCCCCAAGAGCGGAAATCCGTCAGCACAGTCAGCATGCCCGCTGACGGCTAAAAAACCAAAGTCGTCCGATCAACCGATCGGAGCGACTGACTAGCTATCAATTTTCAGTCTGGAGGTATGTATTCGCTAACGATTGCAAGTACGTTCAATGTGGCAGCGAGGACCAAAACAACAGTGAACAGCGTGGTCCACATGGAACGCCCCCTTTTCCCCGATAACTCAATTCGAAAGCTGCTCCCCAAATGTAGCAAAAATACGGGACCCACCTTGATACCCGCGTCGCACAGCGAGCCGGAAAGAATTGCTCATTTCACTGTTTGACTGGATTTGCCTTACGATGGGTCGATCTGCCACGCCACATTTAGATTGATCCAAGTCGGCAAGTCATATCGTCTCAACCGGGGGGAAATATATACCCGCTGCTCTTGGAATACGTCCGACGAGGTGAACCTCGGCGCACACAAACATTCACCGTCACTGTTTGCACGATAAACCAAATTCTGTCAGTGCGCGCCCCGACGGATCGATCGTCGAGAACAACACAAAAAATGTAACACTCGGTCCGGACCCGGTTCGAGATTTGCCGCCCAGGAGCGGGACTCGCGTTCTCCGATGGTGTCGTCTTCGCTGTTGCAAACAATACGGACTTCAAGTGAATGAATGATGCCAACTCTATGCAAGAGATTTAAAAGGTATCGCGATTCATCAGAACCAAATGGCCGTATGCACTCCGGAAATAGGAATTCAAATTTTTCGTATCGCGGGCGGCCGCAGAATAGCGTCAAGGCCTCAGCACCGAATTGAAAATACTTCCATAAAAGGCCGGTTTCCCTCCCCAATTTCGCCCGCCGAAATCGCGAAACGCTCCCCACCGACACTTGTCCGCAACCCCCCTAAACGGGCTGGCCAATCGCCAATTTCTGGCTCATCCTATTGTTTGCTGGGTTACCATCAAAAAAACAGGGACGAGGGAGGGAACGGCTGTGGCTCAGACCATAGAGGCATACGTCGGCAACGCGCTCGACGAAGCGAAGATATCGCCGCTGCACCGCAGAGTGATCGCGCTGATCGCTGCTGGATATTTCTTCGACGTCATTGATTTCACGATCTTCGGCTCGCTCGTGCCGTATATCCTGTCGTCAAAGTTCGCGAGCGGCGCAGAGGTCGCTCTTGTCGGCGCTGCGACCATCTTTGGCATGTTCATCGGCACCGCGGGGCAAGGCCAATTCAGCGACCGGTTCGGCCGCCGCTTCATCTATCAGTTCAACCTGCTGCTATTCGGCGTGTTCACCATCCTCGGGGCGTTTGCGCCGAACGTCACGATGCTTGTCATCTGCCGCTTCATCGCCGGCCTCGGCCTTGGGGCGGAACAGCCGCTGGCATTCGCCTATGCCGGCGAATATTCGCCCAAGCTAATTCGCGGGCGCATTCTCGCCATCGTGCATTTCATCGGCGGCGCCTGCGTATGGCCGATCGGAACGGCACTGGTGCTCTTGCTGGGCACTACAATTTTCCCCGCCTCGCCCGACACCGTTTGGCGGGCCGCGTGGCTCATTATCGGCGCTGGCGCCCTGGTCGTGTGGGTGTTCCGTTTCACGTTGCCGGAATCGCCGCGCTATCTCGCAACGCACGGCCGCGGTCAAGAAGCGCTCGACGTGCTCAAGCGACTCGAAATCCAGAGTGTCCCCGCCCTGGGTTCGCTCTCGACCGATGCCGCCA
This sequence comes from Pseudolabrys sp., assembly GCA_036820945.1. Taxonomy (GTDB): domain Bacteria; phylum Pseudomonadota; class Alphaproteobacteria; order Rhizobiales; family Xanthobacteraceae; genus Pseudolabrys. Next base: position 4,129 of record DAISKM010000174.1, on the reverse strand, counting down.
GCAACACCAGAAGCGACCCCTTCGCCGTCGTCTTCCGGATGTTCCCCAGGCGCGTCATCGCCGGGATGATCTGCTTTACCGCGTTCTTCGGCGTCGCCGTCGGCCTAGGGGCCTGGCTGCCGAACATGATGAACGAGAAGGGCTTCACGATCACGAAGTCGCTGCAATACACACTGGCAATGAACTTCGCGGTGCCGTGCGCGAGCCTGTTCATGATGTACGCGCTCGACAAATGGGGCCGAAAGATCACGTCGGTCTGCGCGTTTATCGGCGCCGCGATCATGGCGGTCGTGTTCGCCAATGCCGGCGCACCGACCGAATTGATGGTCGCCGGTTTCATCATGGTGTTTTTCATCCAGGTGGCCGGCAACGCCATGCAGATCTTCACGTCGGAGGTGTTCCCCACCAACGCACGCGCCTCCGGCTTCGGCTGGGCCGCCGGCGTGGGCCGTCTGGCAACGGCATTCATCATGCCGTCGATCCTGCTGATCCAGCAGACCTACGGGCTCATGACCGTGTTCGTGTGCCTGGCGATCCTGCTGCTGATCGCCGCGGCATCGGTCACCCAGCTCGGTCCGGAGGCAAAGCAGAGAGGTCTGGATGAAATCGCGCCGCCGACACGGCGCTTGATCGAGGCTGACAATGCTTTCTGGCTCACCTTGAGTGGCGCGGTCTGCGTGTTGCTGTCGGTGAGCTGGTGGCTCTACTTCTACCTGGCCGCCAAGCAGATCTCGAGCACGGTGGTGTGCCTGCTCTACACCAATGACACCTGTCAGCAGCTAGTCAACGCAGCAACGGCCGCGGGCAAGATGGGCTATTACCCCTTCCTGTCCTGGATCGGGATTGCCCTGATCCTTGCCGGCGTCTTCATGACGATGCGCAAGCCGGCAGCGGTGGAAAAGAAGGCGGCCTGAACCGGCACTATCGCCTGATGGGGCCCGGGTTGGCGCTAAGTCGGCCGGGCCTCGAAATTTGCGAGCCTTGTGATGAATTCGCCCGCAGGTGCCACCGCATCCAATGTCCGCTTCCTGTCGCGCAACGACCAGGGCAGCCGCCCGGATGGCGTGCAGGTTATCCTGCACAAGGGCCACGCCTTCATCGGCCACATGTTCAGCGATGGCTATTCGGTCGTCGACGTGCGCGACCCGCTCAAGCCGAAGACGGTCGCCTTCGTCGCGGCGCCGAAAAATACCCGATCGCACCACCTGCAAATTCACGACGACATCCTGCTCGCCGTCAACGGGCAGAACATCTGGGCCATGCAGCAGTACGCGACGCAGCAGGATTACTACGCGAAGTCGCTGATCGACTCGGTGCAGACCGAGCAACCCTTCGCTGCGGGCTTAAGGGTGTTCGACGTGTCAAAGCCCGCATCTCCGCAGGAAATTTCGTTCCTTCATATCCCTGGCTTCGGCGCCCATCGCATCTGGTGGGTCGGCGGCCGCCACGCCTACGCGTCGGTCCACTTCGAAGGCTTCATCGATCATGCCCTGGCCGTGATCGATGTCTCGGACCCGGCGCGACCGGCGCTCGTCGGGCGGTGGTGGTTACCCGGCATGAACCGCGCCGGCGGCGAGACGCCACCAGCGTCATTCGGCAAGCGGACCGCGCTTCATCATCTCATCAGCGCCGGAAACCTCGGATACGCGGCGTGGCGCGACGGCGGCTTCACGGTGCACGATCTGAGCGATCCGCCAAACCCGAAGCTGATCAGTCATCGCAACTATGCTCCGCCATTCGCCGGCGGCGCGCACACGCCCCTGCCGCTGTCGAACCGCAAGCTGTTGGTACTTGCTGACGAGGCAACATCGGCGAATTGCGCCAACGGCCTCGCCTACACCTGGCTGATCGACGTGAGGGAGCCATCCAATCCAGTTTCGATCGCCACCCTGCCCACTCCCGCCGAAGAAGACTTCTGCGCCAAAGGCGCGAAATTCGGGCCGCACAATCTGCACGAGAACCGGCCAGGCTCGATGCAGACCGAGGACTTGATCTTCGCGACCTATCACAATGCCGGGTTACGCATTTACGACATACGTGAGGCTTTCCAACCGAAGCAGGTCGGCTTTTACGTACCGCCGGCGCCGGAGAAGATCGTCGACCAGCGGCCAAATCCCGCCAGGGTCATTCAGTCGTGCGATGTCTTTGTCGATCCGAACGGAGTGATGTATCTCACTGACACGAACGCTGGCCTCTACATCCTGCAATATGAAGGACAGTGACGGAGCGCTGAGGAATGTCGAACAGGTTTGGCCGCCTTGCCCTGCATATGTGGACCATCGATACGACGCCTTTGGCTACCGCGCTCGAGGCAGCAAAGCAGGCGGGTTACGACGCGGTCGAACTGCGCCGGACCGACTTCAAGCGATGCTTCGACGCCGGCATGAGCAATGCCCAGGTGCTCGACCTCATCAAGAAAAGTGGCATTCCCTGCGGCGTGCTTGGCGTGGAATACGGCTGGCTGTTTGCCACCGGCGATGAGAGCAAGCGACTGTTCCAGGTGTTCCGCGAATCCTGCGCAAACGCAGTAGCGCTCGGCTGCGACACGTTGATGAGCGCGCCTGGCCAGGTGAACGGGCCTATCAGGGACGCGATAAAATACCTGAAGGACGCCGGCGATATCGCCGCTGAATACAGACTGAAGCTTGCAATCGAATTCAATTCGCAGCACGACGTGCTCAGCAGCCTCGGCGTGTTGACCGAGCTCATCGAGGGTGCCGGCAAGCCGAATTGCGGCTACTTGATCGACGCCTATCACTTCACGCGCAGCGGTGCCGGCGGGCGCGGTTTCGAAAGCGTGCCGGCCGACAAGATCTTTTGCTTCCAGTACAGCGACCTGTCGCCGAACCCCGTGACGGGCGTGCGACGGCCCACAGACCGACTTCCTCCGGGCAAAGGCGTTGTCAAATGGCGGGAGATGCTCGGGCTGTTGGCGGAGAAAGACTATACCGGCTACCTGAGCTACGAGGCGCCGAACCCGGAACAATGGGCACGCTCGCCGTACGATGTCGCGCGCGAGGGCGTCGAACTCACGCGCAAACTATTGCGGGACGCCGTCCCAAGTTACGTCAGTTGAGGTCATCATGGCAGAACAAGAACTTCCGCTCTTTCTCGGCTTGAACGACAAGTCGATCACCGACATTCCCAAAACCGTCGAGAAGCAGCGCTACATGACCAGCGTCGCGCCCAAGGCCGCCAATCCCGGCAAATGGGTCGAACAGCCGCGCATGCCCATCCCGACCGGCGAGCATGCGGTGATCGAATGTCAGGGCAAAATTCATTCGATTGCCGGCTACGCCAAGCACCGGGTCGACCAGAATTTTCATCAAGTGTTCGATCCGAAAAGCGGCAGCTGGTCGCTGAAGGCGCCCTTCCCGCTCCCGTGCAACCATGTCGCCGGGGTTTCGATCGGCTCGAAGATCTACACTTTTGGCGGCTTCATCGAGCAGAATCGCTGTCCGCATTCCAAATGCTTCGTCTATGACGCGACGACCGATCAGTGGGCATCGATTGCCGGCCTCAGCCGGCCGCGGGGGGCCATGTCGGCGATCGTGCTCGACGGCAAGATTCATTTGCTTGGCGGACGCGACGTGCGATCGGTCGAGTGGCACGAAATTTATGATCCCGCGACCGACAAATACACGATCCTTGCCGGCATGCGCGGATCAACCGGCACCCAGCCTTTCGTCGGGCAACGCGATCACATGGGCGTTGCTGTGGTCGACGGAAAGATCCATGCCATCGGCGGCCGCATGGACTCGTATGATTTCAATACGGGGCTAAACGCGGTCTACGATCCCAAGGCCGATGCCTGGACGTTCCGCGCGCCGTTACCGACACCGCGCAGCGGCCCGTCATGCGTCTATATCGACGGCAAGATCGTCGTGTTTGGCGGCGAGGCAACCGGGAAAGTGTTCGGCACCAACGAGGCCTACGACCCGAAAACCGACGCATGGGAGCAGCTGACGCCCATGGCAACCCCACGGCACGGCCTGCATGGTGCAACATGCGCCGTCATCGGAAACATGGTGCACGTCCCTGGCGGCGGGCCGGTCCCGGGCGGACAGGTGCAGGGCGCCTACCACGACGCCTTCACGTTCGGGTGACCGTTAACCGCCTCTCATCCGTC
>DAISKM010000173.1:5309-6994 GCA_036820945.1 Pseudolabrys sp. | reverse complement strand
TCTGGGGACCGCGTGGCTCGCGACGCACGTCATAAATATAGGCGCGGATGCGATCGCCGTTACGGAAGACTTCGCGCGGCAGCAATTCGTCGCGTCGTACGATCGCCTCGCCGCGGCCGAGATCGACAACAACGTTGCCATACTCCACACGCTTGACGATGCCGTTGACGATGTCGCCGATACGGTCCTTGTATTCGGCATACTGCCTGTCGCGCTCGGCCTCTCGAACTTTCTGCACGATCACCTGCTTGGCCGATTGTGCGGCAATGCGGCCGTACTCTAGTGGCGGCAGGGGATCGGCAATCGTGTCGCCGACTTGCGCGGCTGGGTGACGCTTGCGTGCTTCCTCGAGGGTAATCTGGTTGGACGGATTCTCTACGCTCTCCACCACAAGCATGTGACGAGTGAGACGCAGATCGCCGGTCTTTGGCTCGATTTCGGCATGCACGTCGGTTTCTGCGCCGTAGCGCGAACGCGCCGCTTTCGCGATCGCGTCTTCCATCGCTGCGATCACGATTCCCCGGTCAATCGCCTTTTCGCGGGCAACGGCGTCTGCGATCTGCAGCAGCTCGAGCCGGTTGGCGCTTACAGCCATAGCTCATTCTCCTCCTTTGACGGCAGGCCTCTGCTGCCTATGCCGTGATTGTCTCTCTTCGCGTCGAACTTCCTTCCGTGCCTCGCGCGCTTCGCGCTTGGCGGATTTTTCCCGTCGTAAAGCTTCGGCCACCAGCTGATCGGTCAGCACGAGCCTCGCTTCGCTCATCTCTTCGATCGGAAGCAGGATTTCCGCTTCTTCGCTTTCGGTGGCGTCATCTCGGCGAATGCGTGCTGCTTCGCCCTCGGTACCCATCAGGGTCCCGCGAAACCGCTTGCGGCCCTGGATCGGCATGGCCGTTTCGATCCTGGCGACGTGGCCAGCATACCGTTCGAAATCGGATTTGCGGACCAGTGGCCGGTCGATGCCGGGCGAGGAAATCTCAAGCCGATACGCCCGGTCGATGGGGTCAGCCACGTCAAGAACCGGCGAAAGCGCGCGGGAAACGGCCTCGCAGTCCTCGACTGTCATGTTGCCGTCCGGACGTTCCGCCATGATTTGCACCGTGCAGCCTTCGGCTCCGGAAACTCGCACCCTCACCAGTCGATAGCCGAGCTGCTCAATCACAGGCTCGACGATTGTCGCTACGCGCGCCGACAGCCCCGGCTCGACGATGAGCCGTGGTTCGATTGGCGCGGCGCTGGAGGCCGCATGTGTCTGCAACGTGTCGCCTGTAGCCATTCGGTAACAAAAAAGAGCGGGTCCCGCGGGACCCACTCTCAAAACCCGATCGGTTATGAGGGTGTTAGTAACGGCTGAAATATAGCGATTTCTGGATCCCGCGCAAGGGGCAGGCTGCAGACTGACGGCTAACTCTTCCTTCAGAATCTGCCCTTAAATTTGAGTAAAGAGCCGCCAATCAGCCGATTTTACAGCGCTTTGCAGGTATCGGATGGGTGTTCCCGCCTCGCTGCTTCCTGAGTTGGAAGACGTCGTTCAGCATGGCTCGGCGGAAAAACGAGCGGAGACATTGCGCCGCATTACCACCCTGTTCCTGGATGGCGCTCCGAGCTTCAAGCCAGAACACATCGCCCTGTTTGACGACGTCATCGGCTGCCTGATTGAGGAAATCGAAGCCAAGGCGTTGGCA
>DAISKM010000173.1:0-5299 GCA_036820945.1 Pseudolabrys sp. | reverse complement strand
ATCGCCCCGGTACCCAACGCACCAGCTCAGGTTGTCGGTACCCTTGCCAGGAACGATGACATAGCCGTCGCCGGGCCGGTGCTCGAGCAGGCAAGGCTCAGCGATCCGGATCTCATGTACATCGCCGAAACCAAGGGGCAGGCGCATCTGCTCGCAATGTCGACGCGCCTTGGGATCAGCGAGGCGTTAGCGGACATTCTGGTCGAGCGCGGCGACGGGGAAGTGGCGCGCTCGATAGCCAACAATAGGCATGCACAGCTGTCGGACCATGCGTTCGTCAAACTGGTGAAGCGCGCAGAACAGGACGGGCTGCTGGCAGAGAAAGTTGGAATGCGCACGGATATTCCGCCGCGCCTCTTTCGTCAGCTGCTGATCCAGGCCAGCGAAGTCGTGCAGAAACGACTGCTCGCCAAAGCGAAGCCGGAAACTCAGGTCGAAATCCGGCGCGTTCTTGCGCAAGTCACCGATGAGGTTGCCGCGAAGGCCGCGCCGCGCAACTACGCGTCTGCGCTTGCGGCGGTGCGCGCCATGCACAAGCAGCGCAAGCTTGGCGAAACCGGCATCGCCGAATTCGCCAGGACTGGAAAATACGAGGAGACGATCGCGGGGTTGGCAACGCTATGCGCCGTTCCCGTCGAGGTCGTGGACCGGCTCATGAATGGCGAACGTGCCGATCCGGTTTTGATTCTTGCACGCGCCGCCGGATTGGGCTGGACGACTGTCAAAGCGGTCCTGAATGCCCGACCTGGCGTCAAGCCGTCACCGCAGACCCTCGATGTGGCGCGCGAAAATTTCGAACGATTGACGGCGACCACCGCCCAACGTGTCGTCCGCTTCTGGCAGGTACGGCAGGGCACCGGGGAATAATCATACTCGGCGAAAGATGAAGTATGCCGGCTGGCGCCCTTCGCGCCTGGCCTTGGCCTCATAGCGCGTGCCAGTAAAATCCCGCCACGGCTTGTGCCAATCGTCGGCGCATTCAGCGCCCCAGACGAAATCCGGCGACCGAAGGACGCGGGCCAGTGCGTAAACGGCATAGTCCGCGATGTCTGTCGCAAAACGCAGCTCACCGCCTTTTCTGAGAATCCGGGCGAGCCGCTTTAAACTATCGTCCTGGATGAATCGTCGCTTCCAGTGACGGCGCTTCGGCCAGGGGTCGGGGTATAGCAGATCGATCCGCGACAGCGAGGCATCTGTCAGCCAATCCAGCAGTTCGCTTGCATCGCCGAAATGCAGCCGGATATTCGGCAGCCCGCCATCCTCGATCGCAACGAGCGCCTTGCCGACGGCGTTCACGAATGCGTCAGTCCCGATGAAACCTGTCTGCGGGTGAGTTGTTGCCTGCGCAATTAGATGCTCCGAGCCGCCGAAGCCAATCTCGAGCCGTACATCGTCAACCGGCACCGCAAACAGCGTGCGCAGATCGGCCGGCGCGGCCGTCGTAAGGGCGATCGCAACGCGTGGCAGCAGCGAGTCGAATAGCGCCGCTTGCCTCGCCTTCAGCTGGTGTCCCTTACGGCGGCCGAAGAAGCCACGTTTTGAAGCTCGGTTGTCATCAACGCGCCGGCGCGAAGCGCCGTGACCCGGTGATCCCGATTCATGTGGCACTGCTTTGCGTCCCTAAGCGTCATCGCCGGGACGAGCCCGACGATGACGATTTTAATGCCCGGTGCCTCCCGCGAGAATGGCGGCCCTGGTACCTGCTTGTCGGTCTACTTCACCGCGCTTCGGATCGCGGGCGCGAGGTCGGTTTTCTCCCACGAGAAGCCGCCATCCTTTTCGGGCGCGCGGCCGAAGTGGCCATAGGCCGCGGTACGCTTGTAGATCGGCCGGTTGAGCTTGAGCGTGCGCCTGATGTTGGTCGGGGTGAGACGGAAGAGTTCGGGCAGAATCTTCTCGAGCTTTTTTTCCTCGACTTTGCCCGTGCCATGGGTATCGACCAGAACAGACATGGGGTCTGCCACCCCGATGGCGTAGGCGACTTGGATGGTGCAGCGGTCGGCCAAGCCGGCTGCCACCACGTTCTTGGCGAGATAGCGCGCGGCATAAGCGGCCGAGCGATCGACCTTGGTCGGATCCTTGCCTGAGAAAGCCCCGCCGCCGTGCGGGGCGTAGCCGCCATAGGTGTCGACGATAATCTTGCGGCCGGTGAGGCCGCAGTCGCCATCGGGCCCGCCGATCACGAAATTGCCGGTCGGGTTAACCAGGAAATCGGATGGCTTCTTCGGCATCCAGCCTTGCGGCAGTGCCGATTCAACCGCATCGGTGATCATTTCCTTGATGAGACCGGGAGTATATTTCTTGCCGTTGCGGCTTTGAGCATTGTGCTGGGTGGAGACCACAACCTTGGTGCAGCCAACAGGCTTGCCATCAATGTAACGAATCGTGACCTGGCTCTTCGAATCGGGCTGCAAATCGTAAAGCTGGCCGGACCGGCGCTTCTCGGAAAGAACCTTCAATATCTTGTGCGCGAAGTAGATCGGCGCGGGCATGAAGGAATTCTTCTCGTAGACCTCGCTTTCAGTGCACGCGAAGCCAAACATCATGCCCTGGTCACCGGCACCCTCTTCCTCTCCTCCTTTTTTCTTCTTTGCATTCACGCCCATGGCGATGTCAGGGGACTGACCATGCAGCAGAACTTCGACATCGGCCCCATAGTATGAAAACCCGTCTTGGTCGTAGCCGATGTCCCGGATGACATCGCGTGCGATTTTGGTGATCAACTCGCGATCGACCACGACCTTGTCGCCGTGTTTACGGAACAATGGAGCTTGGCCGCGGCCTTCGCCGGCGATGACGATCTTGTTGGTGGTGGCCAGCGTTTCGCAGCCGAGCCGCGTGTTGACCAGGCTGTCGTCGGCGATACCGAGCTTGACGTCGTTTTCGAGAAAGACGTCGAGGATGGCATCGGATATCTGGTCGCAGACCTTGTCGGGATGACCTTCCGAGACTGATTCGCTGGTGAATAGAAAATTGGTGTGAGCCACCGCTGCAACTCCTCGCGTGGCGCCGCCATGCGCGCGCCTTGTTATCTTCCGGGTGGTTTCTTGCAGTGGCGGGGAACGAGGTCAAGATGCGGGCAGCGGTGGGCAGAAGCCTCGATAGTGATGGGACTTGACCCTGATCAATCGGCGCTGGCGATCTGCTCGACCAGGTCGACGATGCGGCGGCGCAGTTTGCTGCTTTTGATGCGCATAAATGCCTTGGTCAGCGAAAGGCCGTCCGAGGTGGCAAGGAAGTCGGCCACGTAGGCTGGTGACGGGGCTTCGCCCATGCCGCCGCTGTGGCCGGGCGAGTGCGGCGCGCCCTCGAAGAAAAACGAAACCGACACCTGAAGGATCTGACCTATCTGCTGCAGACGGCTTGCGCCTATGCGATTGGTCCCTTTTTCGTATTTCTGTACTTGCTGGAAAGTGAGGCCTAGCGCATCGCCAAGCTTTTCCTGGCTCATGTTCAGCATCATCCGACGCATGCGCACTCGCGAACCGACGTGCTTGTCAATCGGGTTCGGTGCCTTCTTAGCCATGGATTTCTCCTGCCCCCCAAATCTTACTCGTAGTTGTCACAAGTGAATGCACCAAAGCAATGAGCGAATTCGCTGTAATCAGAAAGCCGACTTTAGATGATCAATAGATTTCGCCAGTCTCCCGCGATGATGATTCGGCTCTACATGGGCCGAAGCAGCCAATAACGTTGGCGCAACTTATACGTTTAGATTTTTATGCATCTATCTAGGAGCGAACCCTGCGGCGTCCTACCATCAGCAGGCTTACCAATAGCGTCAGAAGCAGCAGATAGTTGCCATAGGCGATGTTAATCGGCGGTTCGAGTGCGGAAGGGAGGCGAGCGTCCAGAACGCCTTCGGCTCCCAAGGGCAATACATTAACGATCCGCCCAACTGGATCGATCACTGCCGAAATGCCGGTATTCGCCGCCCGCACCAGTGGCAGCCCCTCGGCGATTGCGAGAAGCCGAGCCTGCTGGAAATGTTGGTACGGACCCGAACTGATGCCGAACCAACCATCGTTTGTGACGTTCACGAGCCATCCCGGCTGCTCGCCACGCGGGACTGCAGCGCCAGGGAAAATTGCCTCGTAACAGATGAGCGGCAACATTTTCGGCGCGCCACCGACGTCCATCGCCCGACGGCGATCGGCTGAAAGAAATCCGCCTACGACTTTGGTCAGCTGCATAAGTCCCAACCGTTCAAGCAGGCGCTGGAACGGCAAATATTCTCCGAAGGGAACCAGATGCACCTTGTCGTATATGCCGCGGATCGAGCCATCGGGATCGATAACGTAGATCGAGTTGTAAGCACGGAAATCGGTCGTGCTCGCATCGGACGCAGGGCGTACCGCGCCTGTGATCAAAACGGTTGAAGGCTTCAAGAGCGCGGTGATCTGCGCAAGCGCATCCGGCTCACGCGAAAGAAAGAACGGAAACGCAGCTTCTGGCCAAATCAGATGCGTTACGTCGCGCAAGCCACTCGATTGCGGACCGGTTGCGCGGTCGGACAGACGCAAATAGCGATCCATCACCTGCGCCTTTGCGGAATAATTGAACTTGTCGTCCTGAGGCAGGTTGGGCTGCATGATGCGCAGCCTGACGCCGCTGACGTAACCGGTTGGATGCGACCACAGTCTCGCCGCCCCATATGCGGCCAAGGCCGCAAGCACCACCAGTCCCAGCACGAGTGGACGGTAAGGGTGCCATGTGTCTGCCTTGTCGTCGGCGAGCACAGCTGGAGTTGCACAAATCGCAAGGCACAGAAACGTGAGGGTCCAGATGCCGACCAGTGACACGCTCTGGGCCAGAACGAGCGGCTCGGCAAATGCATAGCCGAACGTGTTCCACGGAAATCCGCTCAGCAGGTGACCGCGCAGCCATTCGGCTGCTGTCATTGTAGCGGCGAATGCCAGGATGCGTTCGGGCCCACGCACCCAGATCAGTCGGGCGGCCGCGAGCCCGATCGCAGTGTAGAGTGCGAGGTAGGCGGGCAAGCCGGCGTCGGCCACCGGCAACAACCAGCCAGGGCACCCAAAAATTAGTCGCATAGCTCAGCGTGACGCCCGCAAGCGTCGCACCCAGGGCGCACCCCGCCGCCACGCCAGAGACCGCGAGCGGCCGGAGCCGACAATGCTGCGCTCGTCGCTCGCTTCGTCGATGCTGGAGTTGAGAACGGGATGTTTCTTGAGCGCGGTCACCACGGCCTTGAGCGCGAACGAAGTCAGGGTCAGCCGCGCGCCTTTCTTCTCATACTCCGGCGCGAACTTTTTTCGCAGATCCATCAACTCCGTGA
>DAISKM010000172.1:2248-7013 GCA_036820945.1 Pseudolabrys sp. | reverse complement strand
GTAGATTCCATTAAAGGATGCGGGAACCCGCACCGAGCCGCCGGTATCGCTGCCAAGCGCGAAATCGCACAGGCCGGCGCCGCATGCGGCGGCCGAACCCGCGGACGATCCGCCGGACAGTCGGCCCGGTGCCCGCGCGTTCACCGGCGTGCCGTAATGCGCGTTTGCTCCGCTCACGCTGTAGAAGAATTCATCGCAAACGGTCTTGCCGATGATGGTCGCCCCGGCGTCGAGGATCTTCTGCACCGGCGGGCAATGGCGCGTGGCAGGCGCCTGATTGGCCAGCCATTCCGGGCTGCCGCAGCCGGTCCGCTCGCCCGCGATGTCGTACATATCCTTGACCACTGCCGTGAGCCCGGCGAGCGGTCCGCTCGCGGCGCCCTTGATCGGAGCCTTGATGTCGTGGGGAACGAAGCAGCTGCGATAGGCTTGCGGGGTCATAATGCTCTCGTACTCATGTTTCTGTCATGGCCGGACCCGAGTGCCGGCCACGACGGGGATGTCGCCGTGCGACCAAAATTCCGTTCATCCCCGCGAAAGCGGGGATCCAGATTGTACCACCGCGCTGGGTCCCCGCTTGCGCGGGGACGAACGGAAGTCTGTTCGATTCCCAGCCTCCACGTTATCTCTAACCGCGCGCGGACAAGTACCAGTCGAGAATTTTTGCGCCGTCCCAGCTCACCACGCCGTCGTGGCCGAGAATCTCCGCGAACGTCCGCTCCACATGACCGATGCGATGCGGCACGCCGGAAAGATAAGGATGGCAGGCCATAGCCATGACTTTCGGCCGCTCGGCCGACTCGGCGTACAGCGTCCTGAAATGATCGAGCGCGCGGGCGTGCCATTGGTCGGACGGAAGGTGCTGCAGGGCCATCATCACAATGTCGTGGATCTCGAAATTGTACGGCAGCGCCACAACCGGCTTGTGCGTGGTCTTCAGCGTCACCGGCTCGTCGTCGAGCACCCAGTCGCCGATATATTCGACGCCGGCTTCCGAAAGATAATCAAGGGTGTCGAAGGTCTGGGTCAGCCCCGGGCCGAACCAGCCGCGTGGGCGCTTGCCGGAGAATTTCTCGATCACGTCCATCGACTTCATGATGACCGCGCGCTGGTCGTCGAGCTTGTGCATCGGGATCTGGTCGTAGCCGTGCGCGTTGAGCTCCCAGCCGCTGTCGAGGCAGGCCTTCACCACGACCGGATAGGTTTCGCACACGCGGGCATTGAGCGTGACCGTCGGCGTGAGGCCGAGTTTCAGCATCATCTTGCGCAGCCGCCAGAAGCCGACGCGCATGCCGTATTCGTGCCAGCTCCAGTTCGGATGGTCGGGCAGCATCGGCTGGCCCTGCGGCGGAGAGATCACCATGCGCGCCATCGGCCGCGCCATGTCCCATTCCTCCAGCGCGAACACCGGCCAGATCACCAGCCGCACGCCTTTGGGGAATTTGAGCGGGGGTCGGCCTTCGATCGGCGAATAGGCCAGTCTTTCACGGGGATGCATCGGCATGTCTTAATACTGTTTCGTAAGTGCTCAGTCGTCCATGACAGCGGGTGGACGCCTGCAACAAACTCCGTTCATTCCCGCGCAAGCGAACGGGCTCGGTTGGTTCCAGCGTCACGAGCAGTTATTCCGCCTTCGGGCCGCCTTTCATATACCAATCGGCGATCTGCGAGCCGGTCCAGAACAGCACGTCGCGTTTCTTGCGGATCTTTTCGTAGATCTTGCGGAAATATTTCGCCCGGTGCGGCGCGCCCATGATGTAGGGATGCACCGAAATCGCCATCACCCGCGCCGAGCCCTTGGCGTCTTTATAGATCTGCTCGAACTGGTCCATCGCCCGCTCGTAGAACTCGCTCGCCTTGTGATGCTGGATCAGCATCATGGCGACGTCGTTGCATTCCTGCGTGTAGGGAATGTTGAGGATGGGCTTGCCGCGCGTCTTCATCCACACCGGCTGATCGTCGAGCACCCAGTCGGCGACGTAGTCGTACCCTTCCTCGGCCAGGATGTCGGGCGTCTCCCAGGTTTCGGTGAGGCCGGGCCCGAGCCAGCCGCGCGGCCGTTTTCCCGTTGCTTTCTCGATCACCTCCGCGCTCTTGCGAATGTCGGCGCGCTCGTTCTCGACCTTCTGCATGTTGCGCTGGGTATAGCCGTGGCCGATGAATTCCCAGTTGCGCTCGACGCAGGCCTGCACGATGTCCGGATAGGCCTGCACGGCCACGCCGTTGATATTCATGACTCCGGGAATCTTGAAATCATCGTAGACCTGGAGCAGGCGCCAGAAGCCGATGCGGTTGCCGTATTCGTGCCAGCACCAATTGGGGATATCGGGCATCGGCGAACCGCCGGCGGGCGGGGTGAGCACCGTGCGAGGCATGGTCTGCGTTGGATCCCATTCCTCGACATTGGTGATGGTCCATACCACCATGCGCGCGCCTTTCGGCAGCTTCAGCGGCTTACGAGACGTAATCGCGGAATAGGCGAGGCGGTCGTTTGGAAGCATGCCGACGCTGGGTTTGGGGAAATTCATAAGTGGTGTTCCTCGAATTATGATTGGCTGGTAGCTTTGCAGGTGGCCAAACTATTGTACAGGCCACGAAGTTTGCTCTTTATCGCACCACAATCGGGGAGAAGGCTGGGCGAATTCCAATTGGTACAACCGCTGCGTCAAGCCGTGAGCTATGAACAACAATCCACCGTCAGCCGAATACAGAGCCTGGAACCCGGGTCTGGAGTCCCGGTTGCCGCGCGAGTATTTGCCGCTCTCGACGATATTCCGCAGCGAGAACGTTTCTACCAGCATCGCAAAATCGCATGAGTTGAGCGACTACTGCGGGCTGCCGGTGCATGAGCTCGTCGCCTTTCGCGCCGATCGCCTGATCGTGCACGAATTGCTGATTCACGTGACGACCGGCCTTGCCGTCCCCGATGGACGCGATGACGAGGACCTGGGCAGAAACTTCCGCAAGATCGCGGCGACCATTCTTGATCGATATATCACGCCGCATCGCGATGAGCTGGCGCGCGTCTTCGGGCAGGTCAGACACAAGGCTTCCGGTGTCATCGAACGTGAGCTCGGGACTGCCTTTGCCGAAACGAAGACGGCAGTCGGTGCTGATCAATCAGCCGACTGGCGCCGGCTTTTCGCATTTGGCAAGTCAAGAAAGCCGGCGCCGAAGCCGGCGGAAACGGTGGCGGAGCGCGATCAGCGCATCCTGTCCCAATGGTCGAAAAAATCGCAAAACACTGAGGACCGTCTGGAACAAGCCTGTTTCGCAGCCCTCTACGAAGTCGCAACAGCAGTCATAAGCCGGCAGGGGCGCTTGTCCGGTGACCACGCGTTGCTGGCCGAGCTGGCCGTCATACTAGTTTGCAACGACTACGGCAGCGGGGTCATCGGCGACGCCATTCTCCCATTTGTTCAGGAAGCGGTTTCGGGTGAGGGCTATCGTGCGTTGCCGGCGCAGAAGAAGCCGGTCGTCATGAACGTCAAGGGTGCATCGGCTTCCGGCAAAAGCTCGATGCGACCGCTGCAGAAGAACCTGGCGGGAAAACTTGATTTACCCTGGGATGAATTTGCGCTGATCAGCCCGGACATCTGGCGAAAATTTCTCCTTGATTATGGATCGCTCGGCGCCGCCTACAAATATGCCGGCACCCTGTCGGGACACGAAATTGAAATCATCGACAAGAAACTCGATCGCAGGATGGCTGATCGTGCTGCCAGAGGAGATATGCCGCATCTGCTGATCGACCGTTTTCGTTTCGACAGCTTTGTGCCCAATCTCGAAGAGGGGTCGAGCAAGCTGCTGACCCGTTTTGGTGATCTGGTTTACATGTTCTTCATGATCACGCCGCCCGAAATGACCGTCGAGCGCGCCTGGACCCGCGGACTCCGGCTCGGAAGGTACAAGGCGGTTGATGATCTCCTGGCTCACAATGTCGAAGCGTATGCCGGCATGCCTGAACTGTTTTTTACCTGGGCACTGATAGCCGGCAAGCGGGTCCATTACGAGTTCGTCGACAACAGTGTCGCGGAAGGTCGGGCCCCGCGCACAGCGGCGTTCGGTTGGAACGGAGAAATGACTGTCCTCGACATCAAAAGAATGATCGACATCGAGCGATTCAGGAAAATCAACATTCATGCGCAGAGACCTGCCGAGGTCTACGCCAACAAGGACCTTTCGCCGGAAAGCAACGTTGACTTTCTGAAGCGCTGTGCGCGTTGGATACCGACTATCAATTTTGCCGATTATGAAACCGGCCAGGTCTATGCGCGGCTGCAACGCGGCACGTGGACATGGCGCGACGACAAACGATTTAACGAAGCGCTCAAAGATCCCGACGCCAGGGCCGGGCTGCTGGCGGTTGCCCGCAACGTCTATCGCGCAGATGGATCCGAACGAAAGCGCACGGATGTGCCGATAGAGAGAGTACACACGTTAGGTACCTGGGGTGAGGGAGCGAATGCCGGGGCAAGCGACAAAGCCAGGCGATACCAACCTGTCGATGACGGACCCAATGCCGTCTCTTCGTGAACTTCACCGTTCGCATCAGCCCCTGGTCAGCCCTTTGGCCCATGACGCCTTGTCGGCGCGGCTAATCGAACGCGCCGGATTCAAGACTTTCAACGTGGGCGGCTCTGCGCTGCTGGCGGCGCGCTATGCGTTGCCGGATCTCGGGCTTGCAGGCTTTGCCGAAATGCTGGCCGGAATCCGCGACAACGTCGAAGCCGTTTATCGGCTCGTGACACAGGAGTTGCACGTG
>DAISKM010000172.1:395-2238 GCA_036820945.1 Pseudolabrys sp. | reverse complement strand
AACAAGCTGCCAGGCGCGGCTTCGGCCCGCAGCGTGGTTCCGCTGGAGGTGATGGAGCAAAAGCTCAAAGCCGCTATGGACGCACGCCAGAATTCCGACTTTGTCGTCATCGGCCGCACCGATGCCTATGGCGCGGAGGGCCTGGATGCCGCCATCAAGCGCGCCGAGCGGTTCCTGCGACTTGGCGCGGACGGGGTATTCGTGGCCGGGCTAAAGACGCCACAGGATTATGTGCAGGTCGGCAAAGCGTTCAAAGGCGCCTGGAACTGCGCAGCAATCTTCGAGGCAGCGGCGACGCCGTGGCTTACGCCGGCGGAGCTGTACAAGCTCGGCTTTTCTCAGGTCGCTTATCCGAACATCCTGATCGGGCGCGTGGCGAAGGCGATTGAGCATGGCCTTCACCGCCTGGGCCAGCTTGCCGGCGGCAAGGACAATGCCTTTGCGAATGGCGAACAGGAAATGGCGCTGAAAAGCCTCGCCGACGCGCTCGATCTGCAAAGGTGGAACGAGCTGGAAAAGAAGTATTCGCAAGCCTAGCCGTGGTGGAGCCGGCGGTCGACCGCGAGCAGGAGCGCGTTCACGCTTGCGGCCAGCACCACCAGCAAGAACGTCACCGCCATGATCAAATCGATATTGTACAGGCTGATTGCATTCATCAGCAGATAGCCGAGCCCGCGCTGAGCGGCAAACATTTCTCCCAGCACAGTGCCGATCAGCGTCAGCGAAAATCCGACGCGTATGCCCGTGAAGATCTCCGGCACCGCAGCAGGAAACAGGATTGCGCGCACCATGACCGTTGGGTTGAGCTTGAGGACGCGACCGGTCTTGATCAGAATCGGCTTGATGGTGCGAATGGCGCTTAGGGTAAAGAGCGCGACCGGGATGATCCCGTGGATTGCGCCGAAGGCGATTTTCGCCGAAATGCCGACTCCAAACGCCAGGAGGATGATCGGATAAAGCGTGATCTTCGGAATTGAATAGAGCGCAACCAGCATCGGCTCCATTGCGTCACCGGACAGGCGATGCAGCCCGAGGGCAAAGCCGATGAGCAATCCAAGGGCGATGGCAATCGCGAGCGCCACAGCAAAAGCCTTCAGCGTGTCGGCAAGATGAAGCCAGAAAACGTCGGTTTGCATCAGCGTGCCGAGAAACCGCATCGTTTGCCACGGCGAACGCAAGGCGACGTCACCAACGGCGAGATAGGCCAACTGCCAAAACAGGAACAAACCGACGATCAGGATGATTGTATTGCGCAGCGGCGCGCGTTCTTCCTTCGCCATCACTTCTGCCCCCTTCTGGCGAGCAGAGTTCTCTCCCAGTACGAAAGCAGGCCGTTGGCGGCAATCGACAGCAGCAGGATCATCAGGATCAGCGGGTACATGGTGGCATTGTCGAAGTTCGTATAGGCGTAGCTGATTTCGTAGCCCATTCCCGCGCGCGCCATGATGAATTCCGAACCGATGACCCCGATGAAAGCGTAGGCGAGCGCCAGCTTGGCCGCAGTCAGCAGGTAAGGCGCGCAGAACGGCAGCGTGACGCGCAGCGCCGTCTGCAACGGGCTAAGCCCGTTGACCCGCGCCGTTTTCTTCAAAACCGGAGGGACGCGGTCGAGACCATTGAGCGTGGTGACGATCACGGCAACGACCGCCAGCAGAATTCCGATCAGAACTTGCGGCCCGTCGCCAAGACCGAAGATGACGATGAACAATGGATAGAATGCGAAAACCGGAATGGCATAATAGGTCGCAAACAGCGGATCGAGAATGTCACGCGCCGTCCTGTAGCCGTGCAGGATCGTGCCGGTCGCGACGCCGAGGACATATGCTGTGGCAAACGCCAGCAG
>DAISKM010000172.1:0-385 GCA_036820945.1 Pseudolabrys sp. | reverse complement strand
CGCTAGGCTTTTGCCGATGTCGCCGAAATAGCGCCCGGCCGCGATCATGCGGAAAAGGTCGCGGACGATAATGTGAGGCGGCGGCATGGTGATTTTGTCGATGACGCCGGCAAGGCAGAGCGCTTCCAGCAGCAGGATGAAGCCAGCGACGACCGCGAGTTGATATAGGCGCAGTCTGCTCATGTGCCGCTACCCGCTCGCCCCATCGCCTTCAGGGATTCTTCGCGCAAAGTCTTCCATAGACGGCTCGTGAGTGCGCCGAAATTCTCGCGCTCAACGATCCGGCTGTCGCGCTCTCGTGGCCAGCCTGTCTCGACGAGATCGATCGCTCTGCCCGGACGCGCCGACATGACCACAATGCGGTCTGCCAGCATTGCCGCTTCGT
>DAISKM010000171.1:0-7069 GCA_036820945.1 Pseudolabrys sp. | reverse complement strand
CAATTACCGAAATCCGCGAATCAAAAAAGACTGGTGAGAAAATGGTCTATATGTCGGTGCCGGATTACACGTCCGCACAATGGGCGGAGATGGCCGGCGTCGACGTAGCAGTTCTTGGTGACAGCCTGGCCATGATTGCACATGGCCATCGGAGCACTATTCCTGCAACCATGGACATGATGGTCATGCACGGGCAGGCCGTGCGCCGCGGTGCGCCGAATACATTTCTGCTCGGATGCATGCCCTATCAGAGCTACAACACCGTGGATCGCGCGCTCGTCAACGCGACCCGCTTCATGCAGGAATCTCTATGCGACGCCGTCAAGCCGCAGGGCGGTAAATCGCAGGCGCATATCTTGCGCGCGCTCGTGGACGCCGGGATTCCGACCGCCTCGCATATCGGGCTCACCCCGCATACCATTGCCATGTTCGGGGGATTCAAGATTCAGGGTCGGACCGCTGACGCTGCCATGAAAATTCTGGAGGATGCACTCGCCATCGAAGATGCGGGCTGCTTCATGCTGGAATTTGAGGCGGTGCCTGGAAGAATCGCAAAACTCATTTCAGAGCAGCTGACCATCCCGACTATCGGAATTGGGGCAGGGGTCGGCTGCGATGGCCAGATCCTGCTCTGTTACGATCTCCTCGGCGTATTCACCGACTTCAAGCCAAAGTTCACCAAACGCTTTGCCAAGCTGACGGAAGTCGCAGTCGCCGGCATCCGGCAGTACGTAAAAGAGGTGAAGGAGAGCTCATTCCCGGACGATGAACACTCCTACACTGTGAATGACGCAGAATACGAGAAGTTTGCCGCAATGGTCGCAAAACGAAAGCAGATTTGACGTGGCGCGAATACAAACCAGTGCCGTGCGGAGGAGCGTTCCGAAAACCGTTAAGAGGCCGGTGCCTCGGGCCGATACGCTGACCGAGCAAGCCTATCGTTTGATCGAGGAGCGGATCGTCACCTTGCGGCTTAGGCCTGGCGATGTGCTGTCTGAGCAGATGCTGTCGGCTACCTTTAAAATCGGGCGCACGCCCATTCGCGAGGCTCTGCAGCGACTGGCTCGGGAAGGCCTCATCACGATTTTGCCGCGTAAGGGGATTCTTGTGTCGGACATCAATCCGCGCAGTCAACTGCTGGTGCTTGAAGTCCGCCGCGAAATCGAGCGCTTGCTGAGCCGAACCGGAGCCGAGCGCGCGACCAAGGAGCAGCGCGCCCAATTGCAGGGCATTGCGCAGGGCATGGATCGCGCAGCGAAAACCAATAACGATCTGGAATTCATGCGGCTTGATCGCGACCTCAACCGCCTGATAATCGAGTGCGCCCATAACGATTTTGCCGCGCGCTCGATGAAGCTGTTGCAGGGGTTATCGCGCCGCTTCTGGTACATGCATTATCGTGAAGCCGCCGACCTCCCGCTGTGCGCCAGGCTGCATGCCAACCAGGCGCGCGCGATCGCGCAAGGCAATGGCGAAGCGGCGGCACGCGCCAGCGACAAACTGATGGATTATGTCGAAACGTTCACCCGCGCCACAGTCACGGTCTAACGATCATGAAAACCTATGAGGGGAAACGCACAATTGACGGGTTGGTCGTGACCGTCGACGGCAAGCGCCTCGACGAGCACTATGACGTCAAGCCCTTCACAAAGTATGGCTTTGAGTGGACCTATGAAGGCGACAGCCCACAGCAACTGGCGCTTGCGATCCTTTACGACTTTCTCGGCGACAGGGAGCGCGCGATCGCGCTTTCTGAGCGTTTTATGAAAGAAGTTGTCGCCAATCTCGACAACGACTGGAAGTTGACCGGACCGGAGATCGAAGCGTTTTTGCAAAGCAAGGCCGCGGCGTAATGGTCGCACTCGCTTGTTGGTGACATGCGTCTGACATATCATCGTTCGAAATCATAAGAATAAACAGAGCAAAAAGGGAGGTATGATCATGGCAATTTCTCGCCGAAAGCTGCTTGCGTCCGCTGCCGCCGTGGGCGCGGTGTCGGTGTCGAGTGGTGTGTTCGCTCCGGCGATCGCGCAAAACAAGCCACTACGAATTGGCATTCTCGCGCCACGCGCCGGCATCGCCGCGGCGCCAGGCCTCAATGGCATTCGTGCCACTCAATGGGCTGTCGATGGCTTTAACGCCAAGGACGGCATTGGCGGGCGCAAGGTTGAACTGGTGATCGAGGATGAATCGACGCCGAAAGATACGATCGAGCGGTTCAGCAAACTTGTGCAGCAGGAAAAGGTCGACTGCGTGCAGGGGATTATTTCCACCGGCGTCGGCCTGGCTCTTGGCCCCGTCGTCGAAGAGGCACGCGCGCTGACAATCTATTGGGACGGCACGACGCAGGATGGCGTCGACGAGAAAATTCCGAATCCGCGCTACCTGTTCCGCTCGACCGATAACGAATGCGAGGCGGTCATGTCCTCGCTACTGGCAATAAAGTATTGGAAGGGCAAATTTGCCACTGTTGCTGGTATCAATCCCGACTATTCCTACGGGCGCAACAATATGGCGGCGTTTGTCGCCATGCTGAAACGGTTCAACATCGACCACCAGGTTGTTACCGAGCAATGGCCCAAGGTCGGCACCATGGATCTCACCAGCCACGTGGCCGCGCTGAAGGCAGCCAAGCCCGATCTGATCTTCTCGTCGCTTTTGTTTGCTGATCTGCCCGTATTCATGAAGCAGGCGCACGCCGCAGGATTGACCGAAGGCACCAAGCTCGTATTCCCGGCCGCCGGCTGGCAACACACGCTGATGAAGAAAGAGTTCACTCCGGAGGGCATGCTGTTCGGCCATAACACCCTTTATTTCGCAAACCCCAACGCCTCGCCCTTGGCGAAGGAGTTCGTCGCCTGGTACGAAAAAACCTATAACGACTATCCGGAGTGGGAAGCCGACCGCGCCTATTTCGCCATCGCCTCCTACAAGGCGGCTGTCGAAAAGGCGCTGAAGGCCAAGAATGGGGCATGGCCGTCGCAGGACGACGTCATTGAAGCATTGGTCGGTCTGTCGATCGAAAGTCTTGGTGGCAAGAGCTCGTGGCGCAAGGACCACATCGCCGACCAGACTTTTGTGCAGGGCCTCACCACCCATAAGAACAATTATGACTTCGTGACGCTCGGCACCTTTGAGAGCATGTATTCCACCGAGTTACAAAAGCCGCCGGGCGCAAATTTCTGGGAGTGGCTCAAGACCGCCCAATTCAAGACCTGATACGGCCAACCGGATCGGATGTCCGCATTTGCAAATATTCTAGCCGGCGGCGTATTCCACGCCGCCGTGCTGTTTCTGGTTGCTGCCGGCCTGCAACTGGTCTTCGGCGTTCAGAAAATCGTTAATCTCGCTTGCGGATCGTTCT
Source organism: Pseudolabrys sp. (assembly GCA_036820945.1). GTDB lineage: Bacteria > Pseudomonadota > Alphaproteobacteria > Rhizobiales > Xanthobacteraceae > Pseudolabrys. Next base: position 3,705 of record DAISKM010000171.1, on the reverse strand, counting down.
ACGCGCTCGGCGCCTATTTCGGCGTCACATTCATCAGTTATGCAATCCGCCTCGGGATATCGCCGTGGCTGATTTTTCCGGGTCTGATCGTCTCTGGAATTTTGCTCGGATTTATTGGTCCGCCGATCGAACGCCTGTTGCGCACCGTTTACTCGCGCGACGAAAGTTTTCAGCTTCTCCTTACTTTTGCGCTGGTGCTGATTTTTCAGGATGTGTTCAAGTTCTTCTGGGGCGCCAATCCGCGATCGCTTGACAGTGCTTACCTCATCTACGGAACGTTGAGTGCCGGAGATTTCAGAGTACCGGTCTATAATCTGTTGGTCATCGCAGCTGCGATTGCCGTTGCGGCGGGTCTCGGTCTTTTCCTGCAGCGAACAAAGTACGGCCGGCTGCTGCGGGCCACGGCGGAAAATCGTGCCATGGCTGAGGCGCTCGGCGTCGACGTCCGGCGCATCTATGCGGCCGTATTCACACTTGGTGCTGTTCTTGGAACAACCGCCGGTGCGTTGGTGGTGCCAACAGCGGCAGCTTCACTCGATATGGCGATTGAGTTCGTGATCGAGGCCTTTGCGGTCGTGGTCATCGGCGGTCTTGGCTCGATGCGGGGCGCCCTTGCCGGCGCGCTGATCGTTGGACTCATTCGCGCGCTTTCCATTGTCTTTTTTCCTGAGCTGGAAGTGCTTGCGATCTATGTCATCGTGATTGGCGTTCTGATCTTTCGTCCGATCGGATTGTTTGGCAGGGCGCTGGCATGACCATCACTCCGGCGGCAATCGTGGCCTTGATAGGAACGGCGGGGCTGGCGCTGCTGCCTTACGTCGTCCCGCCTTACTACGCGGGGTTGATGATTCCGTTTTTCGGGTATGCCATCGCATTGCTCGGTTTCAATCTTTTGTTTGGCTACACCGGCCTCTTGTCGTTTGGCCACGCCATGTTTCTCGGTCTTGGCGCCTATGGCGCCGCGGTCATGGCTGGAACCCTCGGAATCAAGCAATTCGAAATTGTGCTTCTCGCCGTGGTCGTTGCTTCGGCCTTGATCGCACTGCCCATCGCGCTCCTATGCGCGCGTTACGTGGGCATTTTCTTTGGCATGCTGACCCTTGCCTTTGGCATGCTGTTCTACTCGTTCCTGTTCAAATTCTATCATCTCACCGGGGGCGACAGTGGCATGCGCGTTCCGCGCATGAATATTCTGGGACTTGCGTTCGAACGCTACAACAAGATCGAATTTCTTGCCGGGCCCTTCTACTATTATTGTCTCGGCCTGCTCGTGATCGCCGGTTTTTTGATGTGGCGAATCGTGCATTCGCCCTTCGGGCTGCATTTGCAGGCCCTGCGCGACAACGCCCGCAAGGCCGAATATCTCGGCGTGCACGTGCGACGCTTTCGCGTCGCGGCATTCGTCATCTCGGCCGCGTTTGGCGCCGTCGGCGGCGCCGTCCTTGGTTTTCGCGTTGGTCTGGCGGATCCAGAGTTGGTCTATTGGACCCACTCCGGTCAGCTTGTGTTCATGGCAGTGCTTGGCGGCTTTTCTAGTTTTTTTGGGCCCATCGTCGGGGCTCTGACCTACACTCTGTTGCAGGACCAGCTTCAGTCGCTGACTGAATATTGGCGGTCGATGCTCGGCATCATCCTTGCGCTCATCGTAATCGGGTTTCCCGAGGGGCTTGCCGGGTTGGCGATCGATCTGCGGCGGCGCCTGGCGCGGAGAACCGCATGAGCCCGATGCTCGAGACGCGCAATGTCAGCAAGTCCTATGGCGCGTTCAGCGCGCTTGAGAACGTAAGTATGGCAGTCGGCGATGGGGAATTGGTTTCTGTCGTCGGCCCGAATGGGGCCGGGAAGACGACACTGGTCAATCTTCTGACCGGCCTGTTGTCGCCAACATCGGGCGAAGTTTTCTTCATGGGCAGGAATATTGCCGGCGTCGGTCCCGTCGCGCTGGCTGATCAGGGACTGGCCCGCGCCTTCCAGCTCATCCAGATTTTCCCAAAACTGACCGTTGGGGAAACTATTGCCGCCGCGGTCGTGTCGCGGCAGAAAAAGCGTTGGCGGTTATTGTCACGACTGTCCGAAGACGCTGAAATCCACGGCCGGGTCAGCAAGGTCGCGGAGATCTTCGGGTTGAGCAATCGGCTCGACACTCTTGCTTCTGCGCTTTCGCAGGGCGAGAAAAAGTTGCTTGATGTCGCTTCCGCTTTCGCCCTTGATCCGCAGGTTATTCTGTTTGACGAGCCCACGTCCGGCGTTTCAACTGTCGACAAGCATTCCATCATGAGAACGCTCCTTGCGGCCGCAAAACTAGCGGGGGTAAGGGGGATTGTGCTGGTCGAGCACGACATGGATTTGGTGTCGGCGTATTCGACGCGGATCATCGCTTTGGCCGAAGGGCGGGTCCTGGCCGATCTGCCACCGAAGGAATTCTTCGCTGATCCACATTTGATAGCGACCGTCATCGGCAAGCGCAGGGCGCATTGATGCTGGCAGTCCACGATCTCATCGTTGATATCGAGGGCAGCCGTGTCCTGCGCAGGGTGTCCTTTGAGGTGAAAGAGAGCGAGCTCGTCTACCTCGTGGGGCGTAACGGCGCGGGCAAGACCACCGCATTCCGCGGCATCATGGGTTTCCGCAAAGCGCTCTCCGGGTCGATTACCTTCGAGGAACACAATCTCATCGGATTGCGCCCCTTTCAGATTGCCCGGCTAGGCATCGGTTTCGCGCCCGAAGAGAGCGAAGTGTTTGGCGAACTGACGGTTGCCGAAAACATCGCTTTGCCCACCTGGATCCGGACCGATGGGCGGACCGCAACCGAGCGCATTGAAGAAGCATACAAGGTATTTCCGAACCTGCGACGCTACATCGATCGCAGCGGGCAGGCGCTGTCCGGCGGTGAGCGCAAGATGTTATCGATCGCCCGCGCGCTGGCATTGGGGCCTAAGCTCTTGCTGCTCGACGAACCTACCGAAGGCCTTTCGCCGGTGGTGATCCCCTCGATTATCGAGGGGCTGTCGAATATCCGGGCCTTCGGCCACGCCATATTCATCGCGGAGTCCAACATCCACCACGTTCCCGATTTTGCCGACCGGCTCTATGTCATTGAACGCGGTGAAATAATTTTCGCGGGCAGGCCGGAAGAAGCCCGGCGGAACCCGGCGGTCGGACGCATCATTGAAGGCGTTGGTCCCGCGCCCTCGGCGGCTGATTGAAGAGGAGCCTCGGCTGTGATAGATGTGTGATATATCAGACGCGCGCCAAAATCCGATGACTAGCTGGTCTTCGCGGGTGAAGGAGCATCAAGATGGTCAGTCAGCGACAAATCGATTTTCGGCAGGAGTACCGTTCTCGAATCATCGGATGGTATGACGGCTATTTTCATATCGCGATCATCTATGCGATGGGCGCCGCAGCGTTCTACATTTACATTCAGCACATTCACAAGGTGTCATGGCTGGAGTGGCTGACCGTCCCGCTCACGTTTTTATTTACCAATGTTTTCGAGTGGGCCGTCCACAAGTACGTCATGCACCGGCCCGTCAACATCAAGGGTCTGCGCGCGATCTATGAGCGGCACACGCTCAATCATCACCAGTTCTTCACCGACGAGGAGATGCGCTTCCGCGATCACAAGGATTGGCGCGTGACCGTGTTCCCGCCCTATGCGCTCGTCGTGTTTCTCCTGATGTCGATTCCGCTGGCCATCATTCT
>DAISKM010000170.1:0-7084 GCA_036820945.1 Pseudolabrys sp. | reverse complement strand
GAGTGCGTGGTGGGCCCGGGAGGACTCGAACCTCCAACCAGACCGTTATGAGCGGTCGGCTCTAACCATTGAGCTACGGGCCCGTGCGTCCCTTCTATCAATGCGCGCATGTGATGCGCAACGCCACCCACTCCTGCCCGAATCGAGGTTGCGTTAGGCTGTAATCTAGTTTCGCCGGAGCATCATCGCCATGCAGGTTTTTAGTCTCGAGCGCGAGCAGCAGTGGGATCCCAAGCATCACGTCGAAAAGATTCTCGGCAGGATCGCCGATGGGGACGTCACCGTCGCCTGTTGGGAGCCGGGCCAGATCAGCCCGTATCATTGCCACCCCCATGCCACTGAAATCTATTTCTGCTTTTCGGGTGGCGGCATCATGCGGACGCCAAACGAAACTGTCCCCGTCGCGCCGGGCGCTTTCGTGGTCCATCCTCCCGGCGAAGTGCACGAGTACGAGAACGGACCAGCTCGAACGCTGCTTTTCCGCGTCCGTTATGGCAGCGATATGCGCGCACACCACCACGACTGGCGCGGTAACAAGGGCTGGCGGCAATCGCCTGTCGACGCCGATTACTATCGGCGCAATCCGGTCTCATAGAGTCATGGCCGGCACTCGAGTCCGGCCGCTGGTCGGTCCGAGCACAAGGCTTGTCCCGGCCATCTCGTCAATGAAACTGTATGCTCTTCTAAGCGGGATCACCGGGCCGAGCCCGGTGATGAGGGGCCGCGGTCACATCTTCAGCAAGCGCTTGGCATTTCCGCTCAGAATCTTGACCTTGTCCGAGTCGGAAATCGAGACGTTTCCCATCCACTTGACCGCCGGCGGGTTCATCACGAACGGCCAGTCGACCGCGAACAGGATGTGATCGACGCCCATCTCCAGCATACAGCAGATCAGCGCCGGATCGGAGAAGAAGCCGCTCGTGGTCACGTGGAAGTTTTTGCAGAAGATATCCCGAAAGCTCATCGCCTTCTGCCCCGGCCGTTTGAGCGATGAATCGATGCGCCAAACCAGGAACGGCAGGGTCTCGCCGAAATGGCCGAGAATAATTTTCAGATCGGGATGCGCATCGAACACGCCCGATAGCACCAGCCGGATTGCCTGCGTGGCGGTCTCCACCGTGTACCCCCAGGCCGGGCGCACGACCAAAGGGAAGTCCTTGGCATATTCCTGATAGTAGATTTCCGTCACCTTCGGATGAGGCAGCGATGGGTGGAAGTAGATCGGCACGTCGAGCTTCTCGGCCCGCTCGTAGATCGGCCAGAACTTCTTCAGATCGAGAAACTCGCCGTTCGACATCCCGTGCAGCATTGCGCCTTTGAAGCCCAGCCTGGTCACAGCACGCTCCAGTTCGTCGGCGGCGGCCTTCGGGTCGGCCGTGGGAAGGGATGCAAAGGCGGCAAAGCGCTTGGGATTGGCGGCACATACCTTGGCAAGACGGTCATTGACCTCCCGGGTCAGATCGGCCGCGATATCGACACCCAGTTTTTGGGTCGAGGGGGCGCCATGGGAAAGGACCTGCACGTCGATCCCCGCCTCGTCCATTTCCTTCAGGCGCAGACTGCCGAGATCATAGAGCCTTTCGTCTGTCTCATTACCGCGGCCTGCCTCGGGCCCAGTGAAGTGGCTGGCCAACTCGCGGTCCCAGTAATGCTCTTCGATGGCAATGATCGGACAATCCGGTTTTTTCATCATGATATTTTCCCCAATGCCTGGAGCCGCTTGGTAGCAACCGTCACTTGCACTGTCACTCTCCGGAACGCCGTGTGACCGCCACGTGACAAAAATGCCTCATGACGTAACGGCGACGATGCCCCGGGGGCGGTGGTGCTTTGGTAATGACGGCGACTCAGTTATGCACGGCTATGCTGCCGATTCTCCGCGTTCTTCCAGTGGGCGGCGTACTTCTCGCCATTCTGATTCTGGTTCTGGCGCTCACCCCGCCAGACGGCTCACGTGTGCCTTTGTCGTCCCCGGGCGTGCCCGCGCGCGGCGCGCTATCGGATCGCGATCGGCAGGCCGAAACCCGGCAATTCCTAATCCATGCCGCGCTGAAGGGTGCGGATCAGCTTAGTCGACTGCGAAACCTGCCGGACACGCCGGCGCATTCGGAAGAGCCGCAACCGGAGCTGGCCGGCCTTCCAGCCGAACGCGGCGATGCCCCGAGGAAAGCAGCTCGGTCAACGAGACGCTGGCCACCACTCCGATCGAGATCGGCGGGCCTTCGACCGAGGTGCCGATACCTTCGCCTCAGGATACCCCGCTGACGGTGAACCGGCCCGAGCAATCCAAGGCGCAGCAGGAAACGCGACGTCGCGCGCAACGGCCGCGACGCACCAGCGTGACCGGCACCCAGCCTCGTCCTCTCAATTTTTTTGAAATTCTGTTTGATCAACAGTCGGCGTCGATCAGCCAGCAGGCGGGGTCGCAGCCTTACCCCTATCCGGTGTTCGGTCCGCAACAGCCGCAACAGCCGCAACAGTTTCAGTATCCCGCGTACGGTTATCAGCAATATCAGCAGCCGGCGTACGCCAGCCAGCAGACAGGCTATCAACTGCAACACCAACAACCCGCCCGCAGCTATCAGCAGACCGGTCAGCAGCGGCAACTACAGTCTGGCTATGCAAACCAACAGGCGGGTCAGTCCACCCGCACCCGCTAGCGCTAGATTATTCTAAAACTCGTCGAGTCTCGGCCCAACGGGCGCCAACGCTAGTAGGAGTCCGGCCGCGGATAGGCATTCGACCAGGACGTCATGCCGCGATTGTAGAATGCACGCAGCTTTTGATCCGAGCCGAACTTGATGTTGCTCGGTCCCCCAAATGAATCGGAGGCCTGGGCGCTGGAAAGCATTGGGATGCCTTTGTTCTTGGCCGCATAATAGTAACCGGCGGCGTAATAATGGACGGCACGATTGGTGTTGCCATTGGCAACGCGATACGCGCCCGCAAGATACTTAACCGCGTACGTCATGTTGGTGTCGGCGTCGAGCAGACCGGCCGCAGTGCCCCTGTAACCTAGCCCGCGGGCGGTCGCGAGCTTGATCTGCATCAGCCCAAAATTCCCTTTGCTCACGGCACGCGGGTTGCCGCCGCTCTCGCGCTTGATCACGCGTCGGACCAGATCTTCGGGAATGTTATTCGCCGCGGCATGACGCGCAATCAGCGCATCGAGATGGCCATTGGTATCAGGCAATGTGGCCCGCTTGTTTTGTGCAAACGCTGGTGACGCGGCAGTGGCGAAGGCAACCAGAATCGTGGTCAGGCTGAGTTTTCTCATCGCGGGTGTCCTGGTTGGGGATGATCAAAGGCTCTGGGGAAACTCCGGCAACTTTGTGACCGCAACAAGCTCTCACGGAGTTGCTTCATCACGAATTCCTGCAGATTTTACGATTTGCAGAAGCGATCAGGCGGCCACGACGGATGTTGCAGATTGCCCATGGGATTCGCGCTCCGATCTGGCGGTCGCACTCAGTGACGGCCGCGTTGTAGGCTCGTGGACCCCACATCGAGCAGCGGAGGCAAACAAACATGGGTACACGTGACGCGTTGAAGGACCGGCTTCGCGCAGTCGAGGACACGCTTGCGATCTACCATTTGATCGCGAGTCATCCCCCTGCAGCCGACACTGGCACCGATCGTTACTATCGCGATGCGTTCACCTCCGACGGCGAGATCGATCTTGGCGGTGGCAAAGGTGCGACGGGAAATGGAGCGATCGCAGGGATTGTAAAGACACCCGAGCACCAGGCTGCGATTGCCGCTGGTCTATGTCATTTTGCCGGATTGCCGCGCGTCGATCTCGATGGCGATACCGCGGTGGCGACGTCTTATCTGCAGATCATCACGCCCGACCGGCATGGTGCGCCGCGCGAGTTGTCTGGCCACGGCACATCGACCGGTTTTCGGATCCACCGCGTTGGCGCCAATCGTTGGGAACTCAAGCGCGAAAAGGACGGGTGGAAAGTGACGCGCCGAACGTTGCGTCCGCTCGACGGCGGCAACGATGCAAAGGCCTTGCTGCGACGGGCCTTTGCGCAATAAGTTTGACGGACAACCAAAAAGGGAGCGCGTTATGCCCAAGGCGTACTGGGTGGTGACCTATCGATCCGTAAAAAATTCGGAAGCCTGGAAGGCCTATGCCAAGATCGCAGTGCCTGCGATCGAAAGCGCCGGCGGCCGTTTTCTCGCTCGTAGCAATCCGACAAAGACTTACGAAGCCGGGATGAACGAACGCGTGGTGCTGGTCGAGTTCCCAAGTCTCGACCAGGCCGTCGCCTGCCACGACACTCCAGCCTACAAGGAGGCGCTCAAGGCATTGGGCACCGGAAACGTCGAGCGCGATATGCGTGTCGTGGAAGGAGTAGCCTAGCTTCCCCGCGCCCATTCTGCGAACGGATAACGCTTGCGGGCGACGGCAGCGTGACGCCGTGCATTGAGCAGGGCAGCGAGACGTGTCAAGTCGCAGGCAGTGCCCACGTCGACCGATGGATATCCAAAGTCGACTTGATAGTCCTCGCCCCTCAAATGTGGGGCGGCGCGGACAGAAACCGGCGCTCGATTTCTCGCTCCGCCTCATCCGAGAAGCGGCGGGTACGAAGATAGCGCGCAATTTCGCGTTCGACCTGACGCTGTCGCGCGACCATCATGGCGTTGAAGAATCTGCGAAAGAAACCGGGACGAGTTCGCGTTGGCGCCCCGGTGGCGGATCCGCTTTTGGCAACTGTGATTGGAGCATAAGCCATGGATCATCTCCCTCAATCGGGTTCGACGGCTCCAAGGCGTTTCCCGTTTTCTGTGCTTTAACGGGTAGATAAATGTTGTTCGCAACTTCCACTATGCTCGAGCGAACATAGGTTCCATGCGCGCGATTCATAAGACGTGTCGTGCGCATGTCGCATTTGCGCGCACTTAAGATTCGAAATGCGGAAGACGGTGCCTGCAACGACAGCAAATGGCGCATTTGTTATCTCCGTTTCGCAACTCCGATTTCGAGAAATCGCCGTATTTTTGCCGCCAAAACGCACGCCGCGGCTTCTAACAGGCGCGGCCATCTGGGGGTGCCAATCCAGGAGTTAGTTGATGATTGTGCGTTTCGGCGCCGCGATTTGCGGCGCGCTGATTTTAGGCGGAATTTCATCCGCCGCGATTGCTCAATCCGGTATCGCTTCCGTCTACGCCTATGCGGGAGAGAAAACCGCGAGCGGAGAGCGCGCTCACCCGGGTGGGCTCACGGCCGCCCACCGCACGCTCCCATTCGGATCGCGGGTGCGTGTCACCAACAAGAGCAATGGCCGCAGCGTTGTCGTGCGGATCAATGATCGGGGACCGTTCGTGCGCGGCCGCGTCATCGACCTGACGCCAGCCGCCGCGCGTGCGCTGGGTTTCAGCGGATTGGCGCACGTCACGCTGCAGGCGAGTTGATTTCGTAAATTACAATGAGAAAAAACAGAGGGCCGCGCGACATTGCGCGGCCCTCACGTTTCGAGGTCGTCGCTACCAGCCGCGCATGGCGCGATCAAAATAGCGGACGCCGCCCTGCGGATAAGCCGCGTAGCTGTTCGCACCACTCCTGCCGAAATCCCAACCTCTACCGTAGTTCCACCCTCCACCGTTCGAGCCTCCGCTATTATTCCAGCCTTGCTCTTGGCTGTACTCGCGGGGGGCCGAGCGCGAAGGCAACCGAGCGACGACCGGCTTGCTGCTGCTTCCGTAATTGCGCGGGATCGGCGTATCCGCAATCATCCGTTCACTGCCGCGCATCAGTTTCAGCATGGCAGCATCAAGACCATAGATGTCTTCGCGCAAATTCAATTGCCCGCTGTGGTCGACGAACGCCGTCTGATAGGTGACGTGCACGGGAATTGGATTCTTCAAGTTGATCGTGCGTTCGTCGTCCCCATACATGCTCCGTATGCGCGCCGGGGTAAATCCTTCGTTGGGCTGCGACAGCGACAGAAGCACTTCGGCATATTGTTCCGGCGACTGAACGCGCATGCAGCCGTGGCTGAACGCGCGCTTGCTCTGCGCAAAAAGATCCTTGTTGGGCGTGTCGTGCTGATAGACCAGGAAGGGGTTGGGGAAATTGAACCGAATCCGCCCGAGCGCGTTGCGGTCGCCCGGCGGCTGATAGACCCGGATCGAGCCGTCACGGTTATGGCTCACCCTCAGTCCAATTCGCTCAAGTGCGCCCGGGTTGCGCGCAAGCGCGGGCAAATATTCGTTGCGGATGATTGACGGCGGCACATTCCAGGTCGGATTGATGGTGAGAAATTTCATCGTCTCGCTGAGCAGCGGCGTTGCCAGTTCGCCGGGTTTTCCGACGACGATCTTTGTACGCCAGATGGGCTTGCTGTTTTCGGAGACAGACAAGGTGTAGTCCGGAACGTTCACCATCACGTATCCACGGCCGAGATCGCGCGGCAACCAGCGCCATCGCTCCAGGTTGGCGATCAGCTTTCCGACGAGGTCCGAGTGCCATCGTGACTCTTCGGATTTGAAATGCTTCCTTGACCCGTCATTGCCTGGCTGCGACGCCGTCTTGCGGGCATCAGCGCCACTCAATTCACGCGCGAGCTGTGCCTTCAGCGCCTTATAGCCGGGATGCTGCGGCTCGAAAGACGACAACACCGCGGCAGCATCGTCAGTTGACGAAATCTGGGTCAGAACTTGCGCAGGATCCGCAGCATGCGCCGGATACAGGATCGAGCCGCTGACCCGCGTAAAGCTGACGCGGCCGGCACTCGCATGCCTTGCATATTTAAGGATCGACGCGGTGAGCTGGAGCTCATTGACCGCTGCAGTTTCCTCGTTCATGTCGCGGGAAAAATCCGGTATCGGGTAATCTCGGGAATCGAGACCTTGGTATGCGACCCGAGCGAGATACTCGGCAACGCTGCGCGTCCGCGGCAAGGCCACGCCGTTTGCGGACCAGATCGGCTGAAAGGACCGCTCGCGGTAAAACGCTTCGACCGCCGCCTGCTCCGGTTTACGGTCGACGAACCGCGCCAACCGGGAGGCGATCAGCTCTTCCAGCATTGATGCGGGCCGTGGATCTTCGATTGCAGGTGCGGATGGTGTAGGATTT
>DAISKM010000169.1:0-7111 GCA_036820945.1 Pseudolabrys sp. | reverse complement strand
AACTCGCTGAAGGCGTCAACGTCTCCTGAGCGATAAAGGTCCGGCATCATGGCTCACGGCCTCGACAGTGTCGGGACCGAATTCGAGGCGGTGTCCAAGAAGGAGGACACCGCCGGTTTCGAGCGCTTTATGGCGCCCGTCAACTATCTCGTCACGATTATTTCATCGACCGGCTTGGTGGTCGCCTCCTTTGTTCTCACTTACAGCGTCGCATCCCGCTACTTTTTTCATTTCTCGACCGACTGGCAGGATGAGTTCTCGGTCTTTCTGATTGTGGGCGCGGTGTTCATGTCAGCCGCGGCGGTGCAGGCACGCCGTGGCCACGTCGCCATCGAAGCGATTTCGGCGATGATGCCGCCACGGGCAAATCGCATTCGGTTGTTTCTAGTCGACATCGCGACGCTGATGTTCTGCGTTTATTTTTCCTGGAAGTCGTGGATCCTGCTGCATGAGGCGATCGTCGAAGGATATCGCACCGGTTCGACCTGGCAGCCGCCGCTCTGGATTCCCTATTCATTGATGACGTGCGGCATGATCTTGCTGAGCATTCAGCTTGCGCTGCAGGTGGCTACGCAGATTTATCGCTGGAGCAAGCCCGCATGAGCACCCTTTCCATCGGGGTTCTGTACGGCGCCTCTACCTTGCTGGTGATGTTCGCCGGCATGCCGATCGCGTTTGCGCTCGGGGCGGTGGCGACCATCTTCATGATCGCATTCATGCCGTCATCGTCGGTCGATACGATCACGCAGAATGTTTACGAGGAAATGGCCTCGATAACGCTGTTGTCGATTCCACTCTTCATTCTTAAAGGCGCCGCCATTGGCCGCTCGCGTGCGGGCCAGGATCTTTACGGCGCCCTGCATGCATGGCTGCACCGAATTCCAGGAGGCTTGGGCATCGCCAACGTTTTCGCATGCGCCCTGTTTGCCGCGATGGCGGGCTCGTCGCCGGCAACCTGTTCCGCGATTGGCTCGGCAGGCATTCCGCAGATGCGCAAGCACGGCTATTCCGGCGGTTTCGCCGCGGGGATTATCGCCGCCGGTGGAACGCTCGGGATCTTGCTGCCGCCTTCGATCACGATGATTCTTTACGCGGTGGCAGCAGAGCAGTCGCTCGGCCGACTCTTTCTGGCGGCGATAGGACCAGCTTTGCTGCTTGTCGCGCTTTTCACCGCTTATGCGATGTGGCGTTTTCGCTGGGAGTTTCAGCAGGCGAAGGCAGCCTACGAGAAGGCTGGGACGCATTCGGAGATACTGCGCGTTGATGATCTGTCGATGCGTGAGCGCTTCGCATTATTGCCGCGCGTGCTTCCATTCGTCGTGCTGCTGACCGGCGTTATGATCGCGCTCTATGGTGGCTTTGCGACACCGTCTGAAACCGCCGGCCTCGGCGCGGTGCTGGCCCTCGCGTTGATCGCCATCATCTATAGCGTGTGGACGCCGCGCGACCTGGAGCCGATCCTGGTTTCAACGCTGCGTGAATCCACAATGCTCATGCTGATCATCGGCATGTCGCTGCTCTATTCCTACGTCATGAGCTACCTCCACATCAGCCAGTCGACGGCCGAATGGATCGTGTCGCTCCATCTTTCGCCCTGGGTCCTGCTGATCACCATCCTGCTGATGGTTGTGGTGCTCGGGTTCTTTCTGCCGCCGGTGTCGATCATCCTGATGACCGCCCCGATCATCCTGCCGCCGTTGCGGGCGGCCAATTTCGACCTGATCTGGTTCGGCGTCATCATGACAATTGTCATGGAAATGGGCCTTATTCACCCGCCCGTGGGCCTTAATATTTTCGTCATTAACAATATTGCACCAGATATTCCGCTACGCGACGTGATGTGGGGTGTTTTACCCTTTGTTGGGCTTATGATTATAGGCGTGGTGATATTGTGCTTCGCGCCCGGCATCGCCACATGGTTCCCGGACCAAATCATGGGTCCCGTACAAGCCAAATGAACACGTCGTTTTTCGGCGAACTGCTGCAGACCATCTCCGACCGCGGTCGCGCGTTCCTTGCGCGCGACCGGCGCGGTGCGCCAGCGGCTCGCTCGGAGAGCTTGATCGAGTTGTGCGAAGATCTTTTATCCGGCCGGGGAGAAGCTTCCGGGGTGGCCCTGGCGCGTGAGATTCTCACCCAATATGCCGCGCTAACGACGGGCCCGCGCATCGCCTTTTTCGAGGCGCTGGCGCAGCGGTTTGGGACCGATCCCGAACGGATGGAACGGGCAATCGCCGCCTGGCGCGCGAAACCGTCAGACGCAACGGCTGCCGAGGTGCACGCGGCCTCCGAACCCCGCCGGCAGGAGCTGTTTCGCAGGCTGAACCTTGCGCCAGGCGGAACGGTTGCGCTCGTGCGAATGCGCGAACAATTGATGGACACGCTCGATCGCCGGCACCAGGACTTTGCCGCCGTCGACGCCGATTTCATCCACCTGTTCTCGTCGTGGTTCAATCGCGGCTTTCTGGTTCTGCGACGCATCGACTGGTCGACGCCTGCAATCGTGCTGGAAAAGATCATCCGTTACGAGGCCGTGCACGAGATCCGCGGTTGGGACGATTTGCGGCGCCGCATCGATCCGCCGGACCGCCGCTGCTTTGCGTTCTTCCACCCGGCGCTGGTCGACGACCCGCTGATCTTCGTCGAAGTCGCCGTCGAGCGCGATATTCCAGGCGCCATAGCGCCGATCCTTGCCAGCGGCCGGCAGCAATTCGTCGAACCCGACAAGGCGCGTATCGCCGTATTCTATTCGATCTCGAATTGCCAGCGCGGACTGTCCGGCGTGTCTTTCGGCAATTTCCTCATCAAGCAGGTTGTGGAGGAGATCCGCCGCGAGCTGCCAAAACTGACCAGCTTCGTCACGCTGTCGCCGGTCCCCGGGTTCGCGCGCTGGCTTGGCGGCGAATTGAAGGCTGAAAACGCGCAGGCAATCAGCGCAAGCGACCGCGTGGTGTTCGAACTGATGGAACGGCCGCATTGGTGGACCGATCCCGAAATCTTCGGCAAGCTGGAAGAGCCGCTGATGCGGGCCGCGGCATGGTATTTTCTACGCGCGCGCAACCAGCGCGGCACCCCGATCGACCCCGTGGCGCGTTTTCATTTGGGCAATGGCGCGCGGCTTGAGCGGATAAACTGGCTAGCCGACACCTCCGATCGCGCGATCACGCAAGGGCACGGGCTGATGGTGAACTACCTGTACGATCTGGATGATATCGAGAAGAATCACGAAGCCTATGCCGAAGGACGCACGGTCGTCGCGTCCAGCGCGGTGCAGCGCCTGCTGCGGCCGCCGCTCGAACTGGTCCCGATTGCCGGTTAGGATTTTCCGTAAACTGGAACGATCGCGCCACGCGTGACGCGGTTGTCGGGCGAAGCGAGAAAAGCGATCGTCGCCGCGACCTCTTCAACCTTCGGCCACGTATCGAAATTCGCTTTCGGCATTGCCTTGCGATTGGCAGCCGTATCCATGATCGAAGGTGCGACGGCGTTCACCAAAATGCCGTCCTTGGCGACCTCCTCGGCAAGCGCCACGGTCAGGGCGGCGACGCCGGTTTTCGCCGCGGTGTAGGCGGCCATGCCCGCACCGGAGCGCCATTCCAGTGCCGGGCGCGCCGCGACATTGACAATGCGCCCGCCCTGACCGGCCGCCAACATCGCCTGAATGGCCGCGCGGCAACAGATGAAGCACGAGACGAAGTTATTATCGATCTGCGTCATCAGCGCCTGCTTGTCGGTCTCTGCTACTTTTCCTGCGGCAAAGCCGCCGGCCAGATGAATCGAGACCCACAACGGCGCCGACGATTTCGCGTAGACCTTCGCAACATCACCTTCATCGGAAAGATCCGATATTTTGAGCAGCGTAACCTGCTTCTGATCGTTGTAAGGAAAACGCTGTGCTTCGGTTTCGTGCACATACGGCACAGTGCAGGTTGCGCCGGAAGCGACGAGCGTTTTCACGACCGCGGTGCCCAGCGCTCCGGTGCCGCCCGTCACAACCACATGGCGTCCCGACAGATCCATGCTCATCCGCGTCCGCGCTTGACCCGAGTCGGCAGCACCTGAAATTCGATCCAGTTGGCGATTTCGCCGACGCGCAGCTTCTTGTCCAAAACGTTTTTGCTGATGCCGTGTCGCCAGGCGAGCCGCTTGCAGCCAGGGTCGCGGTCAAGCATGTCGAGATCCTGCGCGAAGGTCTTGATGTCGGCCTTGTCGGCGAAGAAGCCTTCGTCAATCAGTCGCGGACCAATGCGGCGCACGATTGCTGCGATCTCGCGCAGTGGATATTCCGGATGATATTGCACGGCCCAGGCGGTCGAACCATTGGTACGGATTTCCGCGCTTTGCACGTCCGACACTTCATTTGTGGCCAGCACCGTGGTGCCGGGGGCGAGACTCTCGACCTCGTCGAGGTGCACAGTCGGCGCATTGAAAACGTCGAGCTTGCCGGCATACATGGGATGTTTGCGGCCCGCTTCGGTCAGACGGATCCTGCGGCCGAAACCGAGCTCGCGCCCTTTCGGATTTTTGCGGACGCTGCCGCCGGCTGCCGCAGTGATCACCTGCAGGCCCCAGCATGAGCCGAATAACGGCGTACCGGTTTTGAGCGCCGCGCGCACCAGCTCAATCTGGCGCGTCACCTCGAGGCCGCCATTGTAGATATGCAGGCTCGAACCCGTGATCGCGATGCCATCGTAGCCTTCCAGGGACGAACCCTCAGGTAGCAGCGCCGACGGCTCTCCCGGATAGCAGATATCGACCGACACCCCGGGAAGAAGCTCGCGCAACAGGTCCGAATAGCCCTTGCTCGCCGCAGTGCCGCCTGCCGCGACATGCTCAGCCGTTGTCTGAGGTGAATTGCCTTCGATGACGAGCAGGCGGGGCGAGGGCATAGGCTCTCGTTCAGGTTCCTTGGCAGGCACAAAGTACAGGCGCCACTGCAGTCGATATGGCCGTCTCGCGCTTATTTTGCAACGTCTATGAATTTTGTGGCTCAAATTAGAAGTTAACGTGCTCTGTCCTTGAGTGTGCCGCCCGAGCCGATCATTCTGCGGCATAAAGAGAATCATCAGGCATGGCTGAATTCGACCTCGCCATTATCGGCGGCGGCATCAACGGAACGGCGCTCGCCCGCGACGCAGCTGGTCGGGGCATAAGCGTGCTGCTCGTCGAGATGAACGATCTCGGTTCGGGCACCTCCTCGGCATCAAGCAAATTGATCCATGGCGGGTTGCGCTACCTCGAGCACGGGGCGTTCCGCCTCGTTCGCGAAGCGCTGAACGAACGAGAAGTGCTCTTGCGCATGGCGCCACATCTGGTGCGGCCGATGCGCTTCATGTTGCCGCCGATGCCCGGCCTGCGTTCGGCGCTTTTGCTGCGCTTCGGACTTATCCTGTACGACCTGCTCGGCGCGCGGAAGCTGTTGCCGTCTTCGCGCACGGTCGATCTCACCCATCACGCAGTCGGTCAGCCGCTGAAACGCACATTTCGGTATGGCTTCGAGTATTCGGACTGTTGGGTCGATGATTCCCGCCTTGTTGTACTTACTGCGCTCGATGCCGCCGAGCGTGGTGCCGTGATTCGTACTCGCACCCGCTGCGCGCGGGCTGAGCGGAGAGACGAATGGGAGCTGGTGTTGAATGCCCGCGGACGGCGCGAGGTGAAAACCGCTCGCGTCCTCGTCAATGCGGCGGGGCCATGGATTGGCCCCGTGGCGGATACCGTGATCCGCGAGCCTTTGCCGAAGGCAGTACGGCTGATCAAGGGTAGTCACATCGTCGTCCGCCGGCACTTTGAACACGAGTATGGCTACTTGCTGCAGGCACAAGACAGACGCATTGTATTCGTCCTGCCTTTTGCACGCGAGTTCGCGCTGGTCGGGACAACCGATGAAAACTTTGTCGGAGATCCGAATTCGGTCGCGCCCGAGCCATCTGAAATTGCTTACCTTTGCAAGGTGGTGAATCAGTATTTCCGCGACAAGGTTACGCCGGACGAATTGGTATGGTCGTTTTCCGGCGTGCGTGCGCTTTATGACGATCATGCCGACAGGCCGGAGGATGTCACGCGCGATTACGAACTCGTCCTCGATCAGCGCAACGGTGCGCCGTTGCTCACCATCTACGGGGGCAAGATTACCACCCACCGCAAGCTGGCCGAGGCTGCGCTGGCCCGCATCGGACATTTCTTTGGAGCGCGTCCGCGCTGGACAGCGGGCTCAAAACTGCCCGGGGGTGAATTCGATCCGGAACAATTCGATGCCGAGGTAGCGAAGACGATGGCGCGATGGCCATTTTTACCGGCGGCGCACGCGCAGCGACTGGTGCAGGCCTATGGCCGTCGTGCTGAGCGGTTTCTGACTGAGGCAAAAAGCGCGGACGATCTAGGACCGCGTTTTGTCGACGATCTAACCGCAGCGGAGGTCCGCTACCTCGTGGAAAACGAATGGGCGCAAAACGCCGACGACGTCCTCTGGCGCCGGAGCAAGATCGGATTGAAGGCCACAGCTGAGGACAGAAAGGCACTCGACCAATTCATCTCGTCATTGCTTTCGTCCAGCCGGTAACTTGGGGAAAAACCGTTGCCGACCGTCCTTATTGCCATTGATCAGGGAACCACCTCGACGCGGGCAATTGCTTTCGACGCAGCGCTGCGACCGCTTGCCACGGCACAAAAGGAATTGCCGCAGATCTATCCCGCGCCAGGTCATGTTGAGCACGATCCGGAAGAAATCTGGAGCGTAGTGGTTGCGACGGTGCGGGCGATCATGGCGCAGGCGCGCGCGAGCGCCAGCGACGTCGCCGGGCTGGGCATTACCAATCAGCGCGAAACTGCGGTCATCTGGGACCGCGAAACCGGCAAGCCCGTTCACAATGCGATCGTCTGGCAGGATCGGCGCACCGCCGATTATTGCGAGTCGCTCCGGCGCGCCGGCCATGAGGACGAAATTTCAAGGAAAACCGGACTGCTGCTCGATCCGTATTTTTCCGCGACCAAGATCGCCTGGCTGCTCGACCACGTCGGCGGCGCGCGCACACGCGCGGAACACGGCAAGCTCGCCTTCGGCACGATCGATTCCTGGCTGGTCTGGAAGCTCACGGATGGCGCGCTGCAC
>DAISKM010000168.1:4083-7196 GCA_036820945.1 Pseudolabrys sp. | reverse complement strand
TGTCGATTTGCCGGTCTATCATCGACGCCCATGGGGGCCGGCTGTGGGCAGAGGCCAATGAACCTCGCGGCGCCATATTTCAGTTTACCTTGCCCGCCGTGCCGGTGGGACCATGAATTTTTTTCAGCCGTTCATTCACCGGTTTTACGTCGACGATTAGGCAGGCCGGGATTTGGGCGATGTCCGCTCTTGGCCAAAAGCAGACATTTCATTTTGCACTGCATACGTCCGCTTTTGGGGGTAAAGCGGACATAGATGCGGCCTGAAGTGGTGGGACAACTTCAAAAATACGATATGGGATTCAATGGGACATCCGGCCAAGGTGGGACACAACAAGCTATTGCACAATATCGATTGTTTGATTTCGCCCCTGGGCACTACATCGACTTTCAACTGCACAGCGCGACGATTGTATCGAACAGGGTGCGAGGGCCAGTGACGCCCCAAAGTACGAACGCGACGACGCAGAGCACGAAGGCGACAACGCCAGTCGACCACAGAAGCAAATAAGGAGTGTTGGGCGACCGTTCGGCAATAGGCCTCGACGGCTCGGCGCGGGAGTGCAGTTTTTTCGTGCCGATATTGCTCATGCCGGCACCGCCGACATCGCCAGGCGCGGCACCGGCTGCTCGCGAATCCACCAATGGACCAGCGCCGCGAATACACCGAGTCCGACCGAGATCCACCACATCAGATCGTAGTTGCCCTGAATGTCATAGAGCCGGCCCGCACCCCAGCCGCCCAGGAAACTGCCGAGCTGGTGACTACAAAAAACGACCCCCCACAGCATCGACATGTGTGTTGCACCGAACATGTAGCCGACGAGCCCGCTGGTAAGCGGAACGGTGCCAAGCCAGAGGAACCCAAGCGAAGCCGAGAACAACAGCACCGAGATCCACGATAGCGGCAAAGCGAGAAACATGACGAATGCCAACGCGCGCAAGGCATAAAGCAAGGCCAGCATGTCCTTTTTCGGATATTGGTTTCCGAGCCAGCCCCAGATCAAAGCGCCGGCAATATTGAACAAGCCCACCAGCCCGATGGCCCAGCCTCCCAGCTCGAGGGCCGAGATCGGCGTGCCAAAGAACGACATGCCGACGGCCTTATCGGAAATGTACGAAGGGAGATGCAATCCGATGAACGCCACATGGAAACCGCACACGAAGAACCCGATGGTCAGCAGCCAGAAGCCGTGAGTTTGGAAAGCCTCATGCAGAGCATCTTTTGCGCCTTGCGGGATTGCTGTGGGTGACTTTGCGGCCTCGGCGCGGCGTTCTCTCAGCCCAAAGGCAAGCGGCACCATCATGATCGACATCACGCCAAGTATGGACATGGTCGCATGCCAGTTATCCAGTTGATGCTGCAGCAGCGACGCGAACGGCACGATAGCGAATTGACCAAACGACCCGCCAGCCGTCGCGACACCCAGCGAAATTGAACGTTTCTGGGGCGGAGTCTGTCGAGTGATGGAGCCGAAGATCGGACCGAACCCCGCGGCCGCCATGCCGACGCCGCACAACACGATGCCGAGCGTGAGCATGACGACTTCGGTCGCGAACGCGATCATGAACATGCCGACGGCGTAAAGGACGCCGCCGGCGGCGACGGTTCGTGCCGTGCCAAAACGATCCGCGATGTTGCCGACGAACGGCGAGATCGCACCCATCAGCAGCAACGCGAGCGCATTGGCAAACGACCACAGCTCGCGCCCGACATTGAGGTCGGCTGCAATTGGCTTCTGAAAGATACCGAAACTTTGGCGGGCACCGATCCCGATCGTGAGGATCAGAGCCCCGCAGATTACGGCAATCCAGAAGCTGCGTTCTTGCGGCTCGGCCGCCGACGAGTGGACGGACATTGGGCCCCTCAACTTGCAAAACGGGTGGTAGATAGGCGCATATGCACCTTTCTCTTGACTCTGATACGCGCATATGCACCTATTGGCAAGGGGAGTCGCAACGATCGGGCCCCTATTTAGGAATGCGAGCTATGCAAAAAGAACCATCGCCCACCCTCGACCGCACTGTCTGTAATTGCCTGGCTCATCGCCAGGCCGCGCGCCATGTCAGCCAGATTTACGACAGCTATCTGGCGTCGGAGGGCCTGCGGACCACGCAATATTCGGTACTGGCGAAGCTCAACCGGCTCGGGCCACTCTCGATCAATGAACTCGCGAAATCGATGGTTATGGATCGAACCACCCTTGGTCGCGCCATCCGCCCGCTGGAACGCGACAAGTTGCTGGCAATCGGAGAGGGCGAGGACGGCCGTACACGCAGCCTGCGGCTCACACCTACAGGCGAGGCGCGCCTGAAGGCTGCGACGGCTAAATGGCGCGAGGCGCAGAAGAAATTCGAATTGACCTTTGGCGCGCAGGATGCCGCCCAGCTGCGGAGCGTGCTACAGCGCGTGGTCGCCACTAGCTGAGCGGCCAGACTATTATCTGCCCACTGCTGAAAATATGGGCAGCCAAAATCAATTCGCAAATTTGACCCAGGTAATTACTAACCGCGTCCCCAATGTTGTCATCCTGACATTGTATGTGTCACGATTCTGACACAGAAAATTCCAGCCAGCGGGGGGACGTGTATGTGGCCTAGTCTAGAGGATGCCGTCGAGATGTACGCGAGCTTTCTGATCGCGCGGCACGGGTCAGGAGCCAGTGGTTACGCGCGCAAGACCGCTGGCTCGCTTGAAAATGAAGGGGATCACGAAGGTCACGAGATCTGGAATGAAGTCGCCGATATCATCGACCGGCGCCAATCCAACAAAGTGTCACGCCGCAGTCTTGAAATTGCTGTTCAGTGATCGGGGGAAATTTCCCTCTTCCTATTGACTACGCGCAGCGGAAATCGGCAGCAACAAAACGCTGCAAGAGCCAAACAAATTCTCCCCACCTGAAAATCCGATGGGCCCGCTATGGTGCCGTTGCAAGACCTCGGATCACCCCGAGCAGTTTTTGCACGGCTGCTTCCGCAGCGAACTGCCGAAGGACTAGGACGCTTATTCGCGCTGCGGTGACGGGCCGCGGTGAAAACCCAGCCACGTTTGGAGGTAATAACATACGGAGAGTTCAATCAGGTGTCACATTACACTGAGAACGTTTCTGCTGC
>DAISKM010000168.1:0-3983 GCA_036820945.1 Pseudolabrys sp. | reverse complement strand
ACACTGAGAACGTTTCTGCTGCCGCCGATTGTTTCCGAGGGCACAAACAAGCGGCGAGTGTAAGAGTGCGTTCACTAGGAGAAACCGGTTATGCGAACAACCTTGACCCACGCCACCGTACCGGCGCAGCCGGGATGGTTCCTTGCTGTTTTCACCAACAGCGACGGTCTCTACGGCGTTCGTTGCGAACAGATCATCGCTTGGGAAATTCAAAGAACGACATCACCCAACGGACTTGTAACTCGATCTCCGCTGCCAATTACGGCGGAGGGCAAGAATACGGACTTGGATTGCACTATTTGGGGCATCAAACGGCCCGATGGCAAACTTGTGTTTCCCTTGGGGGCAAACGAAGGCATAAGCGAGGAGAAGTTGGCAAGGTTTGCGCATTTGTTGGAAAGTGAATCACCGATCGAGAAGCTGAACGTGACTTCACCCAGCATAGCTTACTGCGATCGAGAAATGGCCACGGCGTCCCGGAGCGGTTGATAGAAACGCGAAAGATATTCAGCGCATTGACAGAAATTGCCTACCGCACGCGCCATTAGATTTTTGGTGCCGTGCCGGCGCCTCATTGCCCCGCGGGTTCGGTTCAATAGTTGCGTGCAGCCGCCAAAGCTCGGTAACACACCGGCGATTTCGGCGGTGTAAACACGACAACGCGCTTTCTCGAGTTCAGGACAATCTGACTGTCACTCCGCGGCTTCGCTGGTCGGATGAATCTGCCGGCCAGTCGGACGGTCCTGCCTGTCTTTTTCGTGCCGCGGAAAATGGCGCCCCTGTTTGATCCACGCAGATAGTCGATCCAGATAGAGATAGATCACCGGTGTTGTGAATAGCGTCAATGCCTGACTGACAAGCAAGCCGCCAACCATTGCATAGCCGAGCGGCTGTCGAATTTCCGCGCCTGTCCCTTGGCCCAGCATCAACGGCACGCCACCCAACATCGCCGCCATTGTGGTCATCATGATCGGGCGGAACCGGAGCAAGGCAGCATGACGGATGGCCTCGGGTGGAGACAGACCATCGTCGCGGGTAGCAACGATGGCGAAGTCGACCATCATGATTCCGTTTTTCTTCACGATGCCAATCAGCAGAATGATGCCTATGAGAGCGACAAGACTGAAGTCGAAATGAAACAACATCAGTGTCAGCAGCGCGCCAACGCCTGCCGAGGGAAGCGTCGAGAGAATTGTGATCGGGTGGATATAGCTCTCGTAGAGAATGCCGAGAATGAGGTAGACGACAATCAATGCGGCGACAATCAGGAGCGGCACAGTCGAAAGCGATTCCTGGAATGCCTGCGCATTGCCTTGGAAGGTCGTATTGATCGTCGCGGGAACGTTGAGTTCGGCCTTGGCTTTTTCGATTGCCTCAGTGGCCTGGCCCAAAGCAGTTCCCTGCGCGAGGTTGAAGCTGATTGTGATTGCCGGGAACTGGCCCTGATGGCTGATCGACAATGGCTCGATGGGATGTGTTGTCCATTTTGCGAATGCCGACAATGGGACCTCGCCATTGGTTGTCGGCGAACGCAGGAAAATCCTGTCGAGGGTCGCGGGGTCGCCCTGCAATGAAGGCGTGACCTCCATGATCACGTAGTAGCTAGAGAGCTGCGTGAAATACTGTGCGATCTGGCGCTGACCGAAAGCGTCGTAAAGCGTGTCGTCGATCGTCTGAGGGGCGAATCCATAGCGCGATGCCTGGTCGCGATCGACCTTCAGGGTGAGTGTCAGACCTTCTGTCTGCTGATCGGTTGCGACATCGCGTAGTTCGGGGAGAGTCTTGAGTCTGGCTAGGATCTTCGGCGCCCACTCATTGAGCTGTTCGACGTCCGCGCTCTGGAGTGTGTACTGGAACTGCGTGCGCGACGCACGGCCGCCGACGCGGACATCCTGGGCTGCCTGCAGAAAGAGCCGCGCGCCCTCGACTTTGTCGAGCTGGCCGCGCAACCGCGCGATGATCTGGTCGGCATTTGCCGTGCGTTCACTGCGCGGCTTCAAGGTAATGAACATACGGGCGGTGTTCGGCGGATTGCCTGGCCCGCCCATGAACATCGCGACGTGGTCGACCGCGGGATCCGTTCGCACAATTTCTCCGAGCTGCAGCTGGTATCGCATCATCTGGTCGGGCGAAGTTTCCTGTGCGGCTTCGGAAATGCCAGTCAGCAGCCCGATATCCTGTTGCGGAAAAAAGCCTTTCGGGATGATCACGAATAGAAAGACGGATAGCGCCATCGTAGCGAAAAACACGGCGAGCACTATGCGCTGATGTCTCAGCACAATATCGAGACCGCGCTCATAGGCATTCAAAAGCGAATCGAAGGCGAGTTCGCTCCAAGCATAGAGTTTTCCATGGCGTGCCTCTCTCGGCGGTCTGAGCACCCGCGATGCCAACATTGGGGTCAGCGTCAAGGAGACGAAGGCCGACACCAAAATCGCCATAGAAAGGGTGACGGCGAACTCGCGAAATAGGCGGCCGATGATTCCGCCCATCAGCAGCAATGGAATGAGAACCGCAACCAGCGAGATACTGATCGAAATGATTGTGAAAGCGATTTCGCGGGATCCGTGGAGCGCGGCCTTGATCGGCGTTTCTCCGGCTTCGACGTATCGCGTTATGTTCTCGAGCATGACGATTGCGTCGTCCACGACGAAGCCGACCGCGATCGTCAGGGCCATCAGCGAAAGGTTGTCGAGGCTGTAGCCGAACGGCCACATCAAAGCGCACGCGCCGAGGAGCGCGAGCGGCACGGTCACACTGGGAATGATGGTTGCCCAGAAACTCCGCAGGAAGACAAAGATAACCATCACCACGAGGAGGATCGTGATGAGAAGCGTGAATTGCACGTCGGCGACGGACGCCCGGATTGTCTGGGTTCTGTCGCTCAGCGTGAACACGTTGATGGCCGGCGGCATCGTTGCGCGCAGCTTCGGCAGCGCCGCGTTAATCTTGTCGACAGTATCGATGACGTTGGCGCCGGGCTGCTTGAAGATCACAAGAACAATTCCACGCTTGCCGTCCGCCCATCCCGCCTGCGTGGTGTCCTGCGGGCCGGTCACAGCTTGCCCGAGATCCCGGACGCGGAGCGGTGCTCCATTGCGATATGCTACGATGACGTCGTTCCAGTCCTTTGAATTCGGCAGCTGGTCGTTGGTGTAGATCGTGTAAGCGCGCCTTTCGCCGCGGATGCTGCCTTTCGGATTGTCGACCGTTGCTATCGAAAGCGGCGTGCGCACATCCTCGAGCGAAAGTCCCTTGGCAACCAGCTTGGCCGGATCGAGTTGTACGCGGATTGCAGGCTTTTGCTGCCCACCGATCAAGACCTGGGCGACACCGGGGATCTGGCTGATCTGCTGGGCGAGTTTGGTCTCGACGTTGTCATCGACTTCCGTCAACGGGAGCGTATCCGAGGTCGCGCCGAGTAGCAGGATGGGCGAGTCTGCCGGATTGACCTTGCGATAGGTGGGCGGGCTCGGAAGAATCTTTGGCAGTTGCCCGCCGGCTGCATTGATCGCGGCCTGGACGTCGTTTGCCGCGGCATCGATATTGCGTTCGAGGACAAACTGAATCGTGATCGACGTCGAGCCGACGACGCTGGTCGATGTCATCTGCGAAACGCCGGCGATTTGCGCAAACTGCGTCTCGAGCGGCTGGGCGACCGCTGAGGCCATGGTGTCGGGGCTTGCGCCGGGCAGGGTTGCGTTGACCTGGATGGTGGGGAAATCAACCTGGGGCAGGGGTGCCACCGGCAGGCGCGGATAGGCGACAAGACCGACGAACAGCACGCCAACCATCAGTAACGACGTGGCAACCGGCAGTCGGATAAATGGTGCGGAGATTCCCCCTTCCATAGTCAATGGTCTTTTTGTGTGTTGGCCGCCTCTTTGTCCGGTGAAGGCGACGGGGTCGCATTACGTGGGTTGACCAGCGCGCCTTCAGTCAGCCTGTACTGGCCTGAGGTGACGACGCGGTCTCCGCTCGCG
>DAISKM010000167.1:391-7204 GCA_036820945.1 Pseudolabrys sp. | reverse complement strand
CGCGCGCCGGTTCATGTGCCACCTTCGCTCGAGTCAGCCGCCCACGCCGCGGTCGCTGCAGCGATCCTGCCAACGGCGATCGAGGACGTCTCAATTCGCCCGATGCCGGTGAAGCCTTCGCTCTTCGAGCCGACGCAAGCCGAATCGCATGCTCCCGAGCCTCAGATGCCGGCTACGTACATTCCGCCGGCCCCGGAACGCTACGCCCGCGCGCCGCGTATGCCGCGCATCGACGAACTGCCTTTGCCGGCCCAGAACGAAATTCGCGCGCAACGTGGCGAACTTGGCGATGATCACCCGGAGAAGCGCCGGATGACGCTCATGCAGAGGCTTGCTTCAGTCGGCATTGGCCGGCGGGCGGAAGCCGAGCCGCCAACGCCGCCTCCCGCGCCCCGGCCGGCGCGGCCCATGCCGCAGTTTGAGCGTCCAGCGCAACGTCCAACAGCACGGCAGCCGGAAGGCCGGCCGGCCGAGCCTGTCTCCGAATATGCCCGCAGGGCGGCTCCCCAGGGTCTGGATGCCCATGGCCGCACGGCACCTGTGCATAATTCGGCCGAGGAGGATCAACTCGACATCCCGGCTTTCCTCCGGCGCCAGGCAAATTGACGGCCGCCTTTGCAACACTGGCCCCGCTTCCCGGTCGAGGAGCGGGGCCATTGGATTCCTTGTAATATTCTGAAAAGACTTGTGTTTTTTAGTTTGTGACTGTGCCGTCTGCATAGACAGATGCTCCCGGCGGTAGGCTCCAGCGGGGCAATTGTGGAGATCAGCCGCCATCGCTGCGGGAATTGCGGCAAAAAAAGAGTAACAGTCGGTAAGAAAGCGTGAGTTGGAGAAGCTCTGAGTCGGGCCTAAGTTTCAGGTGCGAAAGGGACATTCGCGCTAATGGGGATTGCCGCCCGGGCTATCGGGGCGGTTTGGGACTAACGGCAGAAATGTGGCCCACCAGGGGCCTCGGGGATGGGGCCGCGCGGCAATTGAAAAGCCGGGCGGAAGTCGGGGTAGATGAAGGGCGCCAAGCAAACAACGCTACGCCACCAGGTCGCCGTTTCGGGCATCGGCGTCCATTCTGGGCTTCCCGTTACCCTTACCCTGCATCCTGCCGGCGACGACAGCGGAATCATTTTCCAGCGCATTGCACGTCAAGGCTCTATCGAGCGCGAGATTCGCGCCGACGTGCGCGCGGTCACAGCGACAGAGTTCGCGACAGTTCTTGGTGATGCCAGGGGGCCGCTATGCTCAACCGCCGAGCACCTGCTAGCGGCCTTGCGAGGACTTTACGTCGATAACGTCGTTATCGAAATCGACGGACCCGAAGTCCCCATCATGGACGGCAGTGCTGCCGCTTTTGTCGATGCCATTGACCAGGCGGGGCTTACCGCACGCGCGCTACCGCGGCGCTATATCGAAGTGCTCAAGCCGATCACCGTAGCCAAGGATGGCGCCTACGGCGAATTGCGGCCTTATCAGCACGGCTTCCGGGTCGAAGCAGAGATCGACTTCGACCACCCCTTGATTGGCCAGCAGGCGCTTTCGCTGGACATCGAGCCCGATACATTCCGCCGCGAAATCGCGCGTGCCCGCACCTTCGGCTTTATGCGCGACGTGGCCAAGCTCTGGAGTGCCGGCTACGCTCTGGGTGCCTCGTTTGAGAATACCCTGGTCGTCAGCGAGGACCGGGTGCTCAATCCCGAGGGCTTGCGGTTTGCGGACGAGTTCGTCCGCCACAAGATCCTCGACGCCATCGGCGATCTGGCGCTCGCCGGCCAACCGCTCCTCGCCGCTTACAAGACCATTCGCGGTGGGCACAGGCTGAACCATGCCGTTCTGTCTGCCTTGATGGCCGATCCAAAGGCCTGGCGGGTCGTCGAGGCGGCCTCGGAGCCTGTGCGGCGCACGCGTGGCCACGCCCACGTCGTTACCGGCCTGGTAGCGCCGGCTTACAGGCCCGAAGTGGCCTGAACCCTAGCAATTTCGCCTAAACTGTCGCCTTAATCCGGGCCGATTGTCGGCTTAGTCGCATGGCGAGATTGGCCATTTTCGGATAAACCGGCGCGCATTGCCTGTGTCGGGACGGATCTTTGCGAAGCTTTGGGGAATCGAACGTCGCGTGAATGAGTTTGTGCTCAGGATTCTAATGGTCAGGACGTTGCGCAAGCCTGCCGCGGCCGCGACTGCGCCGGCAGATCCGGGACGCCGGACTGGTATTGCGCGCACGCTGGCGGTCATCGCGCTCGCTGTCAGTCTGGGCGCGTGCAGCAGCTTCGATTTTTTCGCCAAAAAAGATGAGGCCCCCGATGCGCCGGCCGATCGGCTTTACAACGAGGGGCTCTACCTTCTGAATGCCAAGAAGGATCCAAAGCAGGCGGTCAAGAAGTTCGAAGAAGTCGACCGCCAGCACCCGTACTCCGAGTGGGCACGCAAGTCCCTCATCATGACATCGTATGCGTACTATCAGGCGGGCGAGTACGACGACTGTGTCAATGCGGCGAAACGCTATATCACGCTGCATCCCGGTGGGGCGGATGCCGCGTACGCGCAGTATCTGATCGGTTCGTCCTATTTCGATGAAATTCCGGACATTACTCGCGATCAGGCGCGCACCGAAAAAGCGCTTGGCGCGCTTGACGAAGTCGTCCGTAAATATCCTGGCAGCGAATATGCCGTCAGCGCCAAGCAGAAGATAGAAATCGCCCGCGATCAGCTGGCCGGCAAGGAAATGGAGATCGCCCGCTATTACCTGAAAAAGAAGGATTACACCGGCGCCATCAACCGCTTCAAAGTGGTCGTCACCAAATACCAGACGACGCGTCACGTCGAGGAAGCGCTGATGCGGCTGACCGAATCCTATATGGCACTCGGCATAGTCGACGAGGCCCAGACGGCGGCCGCCGTCCTTGGGCACAATTTCCCTGACAGTTCCTGGTACAAGCACGCTTACGCGCTGGTGAAGACCGGCGGCGTCGAGCCAAAGGAAAATCAGGGTTCCTGGATCAGCAAGGCCTTCAAAGGCATCGGGTTGGGCTAGCCGGCTCGCGCGAGATTTACCCACATCGTCTTGGCCGGGCTTGTCCCGGCCACCGTCGTCTTTGAATATGCGGAATCGCGGGAGTGCTCCGGCCCCAGGTGGCGCGTGATCACCCCAGAACAGTGAGGCCATGCTCTCCCGACTTTCGATCCGCGACATCGTTCTGATCGACCGGCTCGACATCGACTTTGCGGACGAGCTTGCCGTGCTTACCGGCGAGACCGGTGCGGGCAAGTCGATCCTGCTCGATGCCTTTGCTTTGGCCTTGGGCGGGCGCGGGGATCAGTCGCTGGTGCGGCAAGGTGCGGAGCAAGGTCAGGTTACTGCGGCGTTCGAGGTTGCCCGCGATCATCCGGCGCGGGCCGTTCTCGAAGCCGACGCAATCTCAGTCGAAGACGAACTGATCCTCCGTCGCGTGCAGTTCGCCGACGGACGCACCCGTGCTTTCATCAACGACCAGCCAGTGAGCGTCCAAGTTCTTAAGCAGGCCGGCAATTCGCTCGTCGAGATCCACGGCCAGCACGATGAGCGGGCCTTGATCGACGCCGGAACGCATCGCCGCCTGCTCGACGCTTTCGGCGGGCTCGAGGGCCAGGCGGCAAAGGTCGAGGCTTTATGGACGGCGCGGCAGGATGCGCAGGCTGCAGCCGAAGCTCATAAATCCGAGGTCGAGCGAGCCAAGCGCGAGAGCGACTGGCTGCGTCACGCGGTCGATGAGCTCAACAAGCTCTCGCCGCAAGCTGGCGAAGAAACCGCGCTTGCCGAGCGGCGCACCACCATGATGCAGGGTGAGAAAGTCGCGGAGGACTTGCGCCATGCTCACGAGGTTATCGCCGGTGTGAATTCCAGCGTGCCCGCGCTTTCGGGCGTGATCCGGAAACTCGAGCGACGCGCGGCGCAGGCGCCCGGCCTGATCGAGCCGACAGTGAAAGCGCTCGATGCAGCCTTGACCGCGCTCGATGAAACGCGGTCCCAGCTTGAAGCGTCCCTGCGGGCTGCCGATTTCGATCCTGCCGAACTCGAGCGTATCGAGGAACGACTGTTCGCGCTTCGTGCGGCGGGACGGAAATACAATGTGCCGGTCGACGATCTTTCTGCACTGGCCCGTCAATATAGCGACGACATCGCGCTCATCGACGCCGGCGAAGAAAAGCTCAAGGCGCTGGAGGCAGCCGCTGCACAAGCCGAGGCCGCCTACCGCTCTGCGGCCCAGGCATTGTCGCAGGCTCGCAGCAAGGCGGGCGCAGCCCTCGACAAGGCCGTCAACGGCGAACTCAAGCCGCTCAAGCTGGAGCGGGCGAAATTTTCCACCCGGATTGACAGCGACCAGGCTAACGCCGGACCGCACGGGATCGACCGGGCGGAATTTTGGGTGCAGACCAATCCCGGCACGCGGCCGGGACCATTGATGAAGGTTGCGTCCGGCGGCGAGCTGGCTCGGTTTCTGCTCGCCTTGAAGGTGGCGCTGGCCGACCGCGGCTCGGCGCCCACGCTCGTGTTCGACGAGATCGACACCGGCGTGGGCGGTGCCGTGGCGGATGCGATCGGCATGCGTCTCGCCAAATTAGCCCGCGGTGTTCAGGTGCTCGCTGTCACTCACGCGCCCCAGGTGGCGGCTCGCGCCGGCCGACATTATCTCATCACCAAGGATGCAATGGAGAAAGGCAAGCGGGTTGCAACCCGTGTCACCGAGCTGGCATCTGAGCGGCGTCGCGAGGAGATCGCCCGCATGCTGGCCGGAGCCGAGATCACCAACGAAGCGCGTGCCGCAGCCGAACGGCTGATGAAGGCCGCGAGTTGACACCTTTAAGTCTTCCGGCGCGCCCCGGAATGACTGCGAATAATAATATGCCCGCCAAACACGCAACCAGTGTCTCAGTGGCTGACCTCACCGAAGCGCAGGCGAAGGCCGAGCTGAAGCGGCTCGCGGTTGAAATCGCGGCGCACGACAAGCGTTATTATCAGCAGGATGCGCCGACCGTAACGGACGCGGAATACGACGCCTTGCGCCGACGCAATGCCGCGATTGAGGAGCGCTTTCCGAAACTGATCCGTGCGGACTCGCCGTCGCAACGCGTCGGCGCGGCGCCGACCGGAAAATTCAAGAAAGTGCGCCACGCGGTGCCGATGCTGTCCCTCGACAATGCCTTTAGCGATGAAGACGTTATCGATTTCGTCGCCCGCATTCGCCGCTTTCTGAGACTCGGCAACGATGAGAAGATTGCATTCAGCGCGGAGCCGAAGATTGACGGTCTCTCGATGTCCCTGCGCTATGAAGACGGCGAACTTGTTACTGCTGCGACGCGCGGCGACGGCGCCGAGGGCGAGGATGTCACCGCCAATATCCGAACGCTTGAGGACGTGCCGAAAAGGCTCAAGGGGCGCGACGTCCCGCAGGTCTGCGAGGTGCGTGGCGAAGTCTATATGACCAAACACGCTTTCCTTGCGCTTAATGAGCGGCAGAAGGCGGCAGGGGGGCAGATATTTGCGAATCCGCGGAATTCTGCCGCAGGCTCCCTGCGGCAGAAGGATCCCGCCATTACCGCGTCCCGGCCTCTCGGATTTTTTGCCTATTCCTGGGCCGAAATGAGCAAAATGCCGGCCGACACGCAGTCCGGCATGATCAAGTGGTTCGAGTCCTGCGGCTTCAAGACCAATCCGCTCGCCCGACTCTGCCGCTCCACCGAGGAGCTGATGGCCTTCCATCACAAGATCGAGGAAAGTCGTTCCGAACTCGACTACGACATCGACGGCGTCGTCTACAAGGTCGACCGCATCGACTGGCAGGAACGGCTCGGCTTCGTATCGCGCGTGCCGCGCTGGGGCATCGCTCATAAGTTTCCTGCAGAGCGCGCGATTACCGTTCTCAAAGGAATTGAGATTCAGGTTGGCCGCACCGGCGCGTTCACGCCGGTGGGCAAGCTGGAGCCGGTCAGCGTCGGCGGCGTGATCGTGCAAAACGTCACGCTGCACAACGAGGATTACATCAAGGGCGTCGGTGGTGGGGGCGAGCAACTGCGCGGCGGCCGCGATCTCCGCATCGGCGATACGGTCGTGGTGCAGCGGGCAGGGGACGTGATCCCGCAGATTGTCGATGTCGTCGCCGACAAGCCGCGCGGAAAAGAGAAGTACCAGTTTCCGATTAGGTGCCCGTGCCCGCTTAAAACGAAAGTGACGCGTGAGGAAACCGCGACCGGCGAGGAGGGTGCCCGCGCTCGCTGCACCGGCGAATTGGCCTGCCCGTATCAGAAGATTCAGCATCTGATGCTGTTCGTGTCACGACGTGCCTTCGATATCGAAGGCCTGGGCGAGAAACAGATCGAACTGTTCTTCGACAAAGAATGGGTCAAGGAACCGGCCGACATCTTCACATTGGAAAAGAAGCACAGGAGCGACCTGCTCGAGCAGGAGGGCTTCGGCGAAACCTCGGTGCGCAACCTGTTCAACGCAATCGAGGCGCGGCGCGAGATCGCGCTCGATCGGTTCATTTATGCGCTCGGCATCCGTCACGTCGGGGAGACAACGGCGCTTGCGCTCGCGCGGGGCCACGGGTCATGGAAAGCCTTCCATGATGCCGCCCTTAAGATCGCCAAGGACGATGCGGACGCGGCCGCCGAAATGGACGCGCTTGATCAGATCGGGGATACGGTCATAGAGGCGGTGAAGTCGTATTTCGGTGAAAGCCATAACCGAGGCGTTGTCGAGCGGCTGACCAAGCAAATTACCATCCTCGATGCAGAAAAGCCGAAGATGAACACCGCGGTCGCCGGCCAGACGGTGGTGTT
>DAISKM010000167.1:0-381 GCA_036820945.1 Pseudolabrys sp. | reverse complement strand
GTTCACGGGTGCGCTGGAGAAAATGACGCGCGAGGAAGCCAAGGCCCAGGCCGAGCGTCTTGGCGCCAAAACAGCAGGCTCAGTCTCCAGGAAAACGGATTATGTGGTTGCCGGACCCGGCGCTGGTTCCAAGCTGGCGGACGCCAAGAAGCTCGGCGTAACGGTGCTGACCGAGGATGAGTGGCTGAAGCTGATCGGCGTCTGACTCGTTTTTGCTGATTAGGTCAGCGGTCCCCGCTTGCGCGGGGACGAACGGAACGGATCGCTCCGTCCCACAGTCAGGCCCGCGCTTGTCGCGGGCAACCACGCCTTTTCAACATTGCAACGTTGAAGACATGGATGGCCGGGACAAGCCCGGCCATGACGGCTGGGTCTCGGCTT
>DAISKM010000166.1:4563-7214 GCA_036820945.1 Pseudolabrys sp. | reverse complement strand
AGCTAGGGCGGCGCTCGTTCTTCGACAACCGCGCCGTCTCGACGTTCGTAGGGGCGTCGGCGATTATTTTTTTGGCTTCAGGTGTTCGCGAATGGCCTGAAACATCACGTAGAGCGGCGGGATCACAAAAATGCCGAGCAGTGATGCGGCCAGCATGCCGCCGAAGACCGGCGTGCTCACGTGGCGGAACGCCAGTTTCGACGCCCCGGCGGCAATTACGAGCGGCACCAGGCCGAGGATGAACGCGAATGATGTCATCATCACGGGTCTGAACCGCAGCCGGGCTCCCTCCGTTGCGGCTTCGTGCAACGGCACGCCGTGTTCGCGCCGCTCCTTGGCGAATTCCACGATCAATATCCCATTCTTTGCCGCCAGGCCGATCAGTACAACCATGCCGATCTGGGCATAGAGATCGAGGACCAGGCCGGCGGAGACAATCGCCAGATACGCACCGGCCACGCCGACGGAGACCGACAACAGTACCGGGACAGGAATCGTCCAGCTCTCGTACAGGCCGACCAGGAACAGGTAGGCGAACAAAAGAGCAAACGCCAGAATGATGGTGGTCTGCCCCTCCGCACGCTTTTCCTGGAAGGAAATATCGGTCCAGGCGCCGCGGAAGCCGCTCGGCAGTGTCTTGGCCGCAACCTCGTCCATTGCTGCGAGCGCCTGGCCAGAGGAAATTCCGGGTGCAGGCCCGCCTTGCACCGTGGCGGCGCGCGTATTGTTGTAGCGGACAAGGCCCTGCGGCCCGAGAACAACGCGCACTTCGACAAGGCTGCGCAACGGAACCATCTTCCCTTCCGCGCTACGCACATTGATCCGGTAGATGTCATCGACCGAGGCTCGATCTTCGGCCTCCGCCTGGACCTGGACCTGCCATGTCCGGCCGAACAGGTTCATGTCGTTGACGTAGAAGCCGCCGAGCGAGGTCTGCAAAGCCTGAAATATTGAACTGATCTCGACGCCAAGAATCCGCGCCTTGTCGCGGTCGATATCGAGGAAGATCGATGGATTCGTCGCAGAGTAAGTTGAAAATACCCTGGACAATTGCGAATTTTGATTCGCCGCGATCACGAGACCGCGCGTAACCTGCGCCAAGTTCTGCGGCGGCCCGCCCTGCACGTCCTGCACCACGAATGAAAAGCCGCCGCCGGTGCCAAGCCCGATGATCGGTGGCGGTTGAAGGGGGACAGCTGTTGCACCGCGCAGCTGACGGAGCTGGCCGGCGAGCCTTCCGATAATAGCGTCGGCGCTTTGCTCGGGGCCTTTCCGTTCGTCGAACCCCTTCAGCGTGACTATCAGGAAGCCGGCGCTGGCCTGCGAAAAATTGTCGATGAAATTCAGTCCGATAATCGAGCTGAGATCCGCTACCGCGGATTCCTTCTGCACAATCGTCTCGACCTGATGCACTACTTCCGATGTGCGTCCGATCGACGCGCCGTCCGGCAGCTGCACCACAATAAAGAATGCGCCCTGATCGTCCGAAGGAAGGAATCCGGTCGGCGTCACTCTTGACAGCAGGGCAACACCCCCGAAGGCCGCTGCCACCGCGATGATGCCGATGATCGAGATTCGCACCAGCCGCGCGACGACAGTGCCATACTGATCGCGCACCCAATCGATGGAGCGCATCATCGTCCCGATGACGCCACGCTTCGGACCGTGCTGCGGCTTCAGCAGGACTGCGCAGAGCGCGGGCGACAGCGTGAGCGCGTTGACCGCCGATAGAAACATCGCAACCGCAACCGTCACCGCGAATTGACGGAACAGCTCTCCGGAAATTCCGGAGATAAAACCCACCGGCACAAATACGGCGAGAAGCACCATCGTGATCGCTATGATCGGTGCGAAAATGCCTTGCATTGCGCGTTTGGTTGCCTCCGCCGGCGACAGCTCAGGGTGCTGCTCCATCACCTGCTCTACGGCCTCAACAACAACGATGGCATCGTCGACCACGATGCCGATGGCGAGGATCATCGCCAGCAACGAAACCGTGTTGGCCGAATATCCGATCGCATTCAGGACGATGAACGTTCCGATCAAACTCACCGGTACCGCGACCATCGGAATGAGAGTGGCACGAACATTGCCGAGGAAGATGAAAACGACGAGCAGGACAAGGATCGCCGCTTCCACCAGGGTATGTTTAACGGTTTCAATTGTCGCGGTGACAAATGTTGTTGGATCGTAGGTGATCTTCCAGGCGACATCTTCGGGAAAATTCTTCGCATTATCGTTCATCAGTTTTTTGAGCGCCTCGATGGTGGTCAGCGCATTGGCGCCCGGCGACTGATAGATTCCGATCAGGCTCGAGGGGGATCCGTTCAGCCGGGTGGCACGATCCAGATTCGCCGCCCCTAACTCCAGCCGCGCGATCGACCCCAGCCGCAAAACCGAGCCGTCGGGATTGGTGCGAATGATAATGTTCTCGAATTCCTGGACTGAACTCAGCCGGCCTTTGGTCTGGATATTCAACTGCAGCTGCTGGTCGTCGGAGATCGGCCGCGCTCCGATGCGCCCAACCGCCGCCTGCACGTTTTGCGACTGAAGTGCCGCTATGATGTCGCTGGTCGTGATCCCAAGGCCGGTCAATTGATCGGTCTTGATCCATACGCGCATGGCGTAATCCTGCGGCCCGAACAGGGTCG
>DAISKM010000166.1:0-4463 GCA_036820945.1 Pseudolabrys sp. | reverse complement strand
TGATCGGTCTTGATCCATACGCGCATGGCGTAATCCTGCGGCCCGAACAGGGTCGCATCGCCGACACCCGGCGTACTCTTGATTTGATCGAGAAGGTTGATGGTAACGTAATTCGACAGGAATAATTCATCGCGCGTCTTCTTCGGCGAAGACAGTGCAATGACTCCGAGGAGCGCTGACGACTTCTTTTGCACCCTCACGCCAGTTCGCCTGACTTCGTCCGGCATCTTCGCCAGCGCAACCTGGACCCGGTTATTGACATTCACCGTATTAATGTCCGGGTTTGTGCCGAGCTCGAACGACACCAGCAGCGAATAGCTGCCGTCGTTGCCGGAAATGCTCTTCATGTAGATCATCTTATCGACGCCGATGACCTGCGACTCGATCACCTGCGCCACAGTGGTATCGACCACTTCAGAGGATGCGCCGGGATAGCTTGCGCTCACCGAAACCTGCGGCGGCACGATGTCGGGGAACTGCGCGATAGGGATAGCGAGGAGCGAAACCAGCCCGGCGATCGCCGTCACGAGCGCGATGACGACGGCAAGTCGGGGCCGGTCAACGAAAATCGACGAAAACATTGCGTCAGCCGCCAATGGGCTTTTCAGCCGGTGCAGCCATCACAGCCAGCCCGGGCCGCAGGCCCTGCATGCCGCTCGTGACGACGAGTTCACCACCGGAGAGTCCTTCGGTGACGACGATCGATCCGCCCACCGTCTGCCCCACCTTCACACGCCGGATGACGGCTTTTCCATTTTCTACAATGAAGACGTAGATGCCTTGTTGGTCGGCAATCAGCGCGGCCTGCGGCACGACGATACGCTCCTCCGGCTTGTCGCCTTCCACGCTGACCTGAACGAGCTGGCCATCGGCAAGCCTTCCGTCAGGATTTGGGAGGGAGGCACGGACCGCGATGGTGTCGGTAGCCTGATCGACCTTCACATCGACGAAATCGATCTTGCCGACGTGTGGATAAACCGGTCCGTTTGACATCTGGACAACGACCTTTGAATTCTTGATCGCCGCCTGACCGTCGCGGCCTGGAGGAAATATGCGAACGAATTCACGCTGGCTGACCGGAAACGTGACGTACATCGGATCCGAGCTGACGATAGTCGTAAGGACGCCTGAATCCGGGCCGACCACATTTCCGCGTGTGACGGCGGTGCGTCCGATGCGTCCGTCGATGGGCGAGTTGATGTCGGTATAAGCGAGGTTGATCTCGGCTGTCTTCAAGGCGGCTTCCGCCGCGGCCACATCTCCCTGCGCGGCCTTTTCGGCGGCGACACGATCGTCTCGAGTGGCGACGGATCCCGAACTCGAACGCAGAAGATCTTCGGCTCGCTGGCGCTGGATCGTGGCGTTGTCGAGCTGCGCCTGCGCGCGCAGCAGCGTAGCTTTGGCTTGTTCCACTGCCGCTTCGAACGGACCCTTTTCGATGCGATACAGGGGTGCGCCGGTTTTCACGCGGTCCCCGTCCTGAAAGAGCACCTCTTCAAGAAAACCGGTCACGCGCGCGCGCACGTCAACGCGTTCGATAGCCTGGATACGCCCGACAAAGCGTACAGATTCAGTGACCGGGCGCTTCTCCGCAGTGATCACACTGACAGTCGGGGCCGCCGGCTGCTGTGCTTGCGCAGCAACTACAATGGGTAGGCCAAGCGCGAAGCTTGCAAGGATGGCTCGCATTAAAGCGATACTACTTCTGGCCCCAACTCAGTGAGATGCCGATGTCGCCTGGTTTTCCTCCGGACCAATCCACGATCTGGAATTTTAGGCGGTACCCTTTTGCCTGCAAAAATTGCTTCCAAAACTCATACAGTTCCTTCGGCAATCCGGTTAGCGTTTTCTCCCAGCCTGCCTCTTGCTGATTGATGGCGCGGCCATGGTCCGTGAATAGAGAATTTGGAAAACGACCGACTTCTATTTCGGTCAAGCCGTTGTTGACGGCCCGGTTAATAATTGCGGCCGCACGCTTTAACCGCTCCTCATCGGATACGCCCGACGGCCCTTTCAATTTATCAAGCAAGGCTTTCTTTTCGGCATCCGCGGCAGCCTGCTTGCGCATGTATTCGGAGGCCTTTGCAGCTTCAGCCTCGGCCATTCGCTTATTGCAATCCACTGCGCTCGGCAGGAGGTCATCGACATTCACGCTCATAGCTTACTCTCCAGATACCGGTGCAGTTTTTCATCCAGCGGCTGCACCGAACCGATTGAATTCACTGAAGGACCTAAAAGTGGTCTCCAATACCCCATCTTACCTCGCTTGTAGGAAATCGCGCCCGCATTGTTTTTGACCTAAGTCAAGGAGACACCCTGATTCATGGGCCTGAATCGTATTGTATTTAAGCGCTTAGGATGAGAGAACCACGTTCATGAGCAAAGATAACGATAAAGGCAAGCGCGCCAAGAATGGCGGCGATGGTCAGGAGCGCATGAAGCGCAAGGATTACGAAGCTGAGCTGCGCAAGCTTCAGGTCAAATTGTGTCACTTGCAGGAATGGGTGAAACAAAAGGGTTTGCGGGTCGTTATCGTATTCGAAGGCCGCGACACGGCTGGTAAAGGCGGGACGATCAGGGCTCTTACCGAGCGCGTGAGTCCACGCGTTTTCCGGATTGTTGCTCTTCCGACGCCGACCGAGCGGCAGAAGACTCAAATGTTTATCCAGCGATACATTGAGCAATTCCCGGCGGCAGGCGAAGTCGTGATCTTCGATCGCAGCTGGTACAATCGTGCCGGTGTCGAGCACGTCATGGGCTTTGTGAGCAAGGAAGGACATCGGCGCTTTCTGGAGCTCGCGCCCCAAGTCGAGAAACACATCATCGAGAGCGGCATCATCCTGCTAAAACTCTGGCTGGACGTGGGTAAAGCGGAGCAGGAGCGACGATTTCAGGCGCGGATCGACGACCCATTGCGGCAATGGAAACTAAGCCCGATGGACATCGAGTCCTACACGCGTTGGGACGACTACTCCAAGGCGCGCGATATGATGTTTGAAACAACAGATACCAAAGATACACCATGGCACATCATACGGTCCGATGATAAGCGGCGCGCCCGGCTCAATTGCATCTCGCACATTCTCTCGGCGATCCCGCACAAAAAGATTAAAACTAAAAAGGTCAAGCTGCCCAAGCGACCCAAAAAAAATAAATACGACGACCAGCGAGGGTTAAAAGGACGCAATTTCGTCCGCGAATTATACTAATCGAGCCCAGACCGACGTCAGAAGAATACATGATAGCTTCTTTTCTTCTGACGTTCCGAGGCCTAACGTCGAGGCGCTCCACTCGCTGACGGAGCAGAGACCGATAGGAGTGTGATCATGGCTGACTCGGCTCATCCGGCTGCGACGCACCACATGCCATCGTTCATCACCGCTCCGGGCGAAACAGACGTGCTCATGGTTGTCATGAGCGTATTTCTGGTGCTCGCCACCCTGGGGTTTGGCATTTTCTTTCTTCGCTTGCACACCCTGCCCGAGCGAATGGCGCACAAGGCGCACAAGATCCAGTTTGAAATTGTCGCCGTCCTCGGCCTCATTGCTCTCTTCACGCACATGCACATCTTCTGGGTAGCCGGTCTTCTGCTTGCGCTGATCGACTTTCCCGATTTCGGCAACTCGCTGAGCCGGATCGCCGGATCAGCGGAGAAAATGGCCGGTCTTAAACCCGGCGAGGGCGCGGTCGAACTGCCTGAGGAGACGATCGCGCACGGACACGACGCCACTGTAACACCACCCGATACGGACTACGGAGCTAGGCAAAGCGACGGCGCGGCGACAGCGGTACCCAAGCCGGTTCCGGCAAAGCGGAAGGAGCTTGGCCATGCTTGAGCTTATGCTCTGCTCGATGCTGACAATCCTTCCGGACTATCTGTATCGTCGCTATGTCCAGGGGAAGCGGATCGGCAAGGAAATAACTTTTTACTCCGTCTGGTTCGAGCTCAGGTGGGGCATCACGGCCTGCTTGATTCTCACCGTGGGCCTGATCACGGTGATTTTTTACAATCATCCGTCGACGAGTAACGTCACACTTTTCTTTCGAACCGTCCCGATCCTTCCCGAAACAAACGGACGCGTCGCAGAAATTTTCGTTGGCAACAGCGCTTCAGTCGCTCAAGGCGCGCCGATCTTCAGGCTCGACAGCTCGAAGCAGGAAGCTGCTGTCGAAACTGCGCGCCGCAAGATCGCGGAGATCGACGCCCAAATGGCCGTCGCCCGCGTGGACGTCGTAAAGGCCGAGGGTCAGCTCAAGGAGTCCCAGAGCAATCACCAACAAACCCTGGACGAACTGGAGGCCAAGCAAGAGCTATACAGGCGTAATCCGGGCAATGTGCCCTTCCGCGAGATCGAGCGGCTCCAGGAACGAGCAAAGGGCCAACTGGGCGCAATCGATGCCTCGACCGCGGCCAAGCAGAGCAGCGAAGAGAAGGTCTCGACCCTGCTTCCAGCCGAAAAAGC